>JBJOON010000031.1:0-14528 GCA_046051235.1 Bacteroidota bacterium | reverse complement strand
CACTACCGCACCTGTGGCTCCTGCAAGTGAAAAAGAATTTGTAATAAGCCACGCCGTATGGGGTCCTGGATCAGGGCCTGTTCCAAATCCACCACATTGGTTATCGTTATCATCCCAATAATTCGAATCGAAAATCATGAACCCGTTGCTTTGGGTTAGCGAGTTAAATACCGAACTTCCTCCTGCGCAAGAACCTCTTGAAGTAATTGCATTACTTGGAACCGTGCTCGGTCCGCGGTACTCCCAAACACCAATGTTGGATGTGCTTCCGTTCGTCCATGTAGCTGGAAGGCCTCCTGCGAAATCCCAAGAATACAAGGGAACTCCCAACACCTGAGCAAACGATTGCACCTGCGAAGCGCATATGAGAAACAGTATGATTAAGGTGCGATTTGGCATTTGTTCAAAAATAGGTTATACCCTTTGAACAAACAAGATTAATAAGTTCGAATTATTGAAGAACTGAATGTTGAAGAATTCTATCGAATTCGATCAGGATTGTTCTTTAAAAACGTGTCCCAACTTTTATAATTCCCTTTGGCTGCGAGAGGTGAACTGGTCTGAAAATAATGACACACAGCAGCGGCAACTCCGTCTGTTGCATCCATTTTCTTGGGCATATCGGCTTGATTGATTTTTAAAATCTGCTGAAGCATAGCAGCAACTTGCTCTTTCGAGGCGTTACCGTTTCCAGTAATGCTTTGCTTTATTTTTCGCGGAGCGTATTCCACCACAGAGAGTTTGTGACTGAGGGCAGCAGCGATAGCCACGCCTTGAGCTCTGCCTAATTTCAACATAGACTGCACGTTCTTCCCGAAAAAGGGTGCTTCAATAGCCAATTCATCTGGATGGAACTCTTCAATAATTTCGATACAGCGCGTGAAGATTTTTTCGAGTTTCAGCGCGTGATCGGAAATCTTGTCCATGCGAACAACATCCATCGTCAGCAAAGTCATTTTTTTTTCTTCCACACGAATAACACCATAGCCTAAAATGCTAGTGCCTGGATCAATTCCTAAAATGATTCGTTCTTTTGTGCTCAAATGAATTTACTTTGAACCTCAAAGTTAATCTGTTTCGTGAAAGACACTTCTTCTAAAATATCCATAATCGTTCCATTTCGGAATATCAAAGATGTGAGTCAAAAGGGCGACGATGAGTTCGTTGCATTCTTGTTGTCATTGAAAGAAGTTTCTCAAAGTGTGGAAGAAGTCATTTTGGTCAATGACCATTCTGAGGAAGGGGCAATGGATAGGATTGAGGAATTCAAGCAGGCGAATTGGAAGTTACTCTCATTGGGTGCAGATGTTTTTGGAAAGAAAGCAGCGCTGAGGTTGGGCATTGAGGAGGCAAAGACGGAATACATTTGGACATTAGACTCAGATGTTCAGATCGTAAATTTTAGAAAAGAGAAATTTAATTCTTTTCTTTTCGAATTGAAGGAAGAATTAGTCATACTTCCTGTTTTTATGCGGTCTGAAAATTCTTTGCTTGGTATACTTCAAGGCAACGAATGGCGGTATTTACAGCTCATGACACGTCTCAGCGCCAAGGTGAAGTTGCCCATGATGTGCAACGGTGCGAATCTTATTTTTAAGCGTAGAGTTTTTCTCGATAAAATTGAAAAGCATCAAAGCGTGTCCAGTGGCGACGATATGTTTTTAATGAGTGAAGTCCTGAAAGAAAAGGGAAGCGTTTCCTTGTCCTGGGAAGTATTTTGTTCCGTGGAAATATTTCCGGTGACCACCTGGAAACAAGCTTTGCATCAGCGTATCCGTTGGGCAGGAAAAACAACTCAACTTCCATTTACGAAATCGACTGTTTTACATATGACATTTGTGCTTCTCAGCGCCATACATGTCCTAACTTTTTTCGGGCTTTTTCAGTTGTCGCTTCATCTGGTTTGCGCGAAGTTTTTGATTTTGAAAGTATTTGTTGAAATAATTGGAATACAGTATGTTTTTGGAAACCGATTACGCGCAAATGAAACTGTCTTGGCCATTCCTCAGATGCTGCTTTACCCCTTTTTCAGTCTTTTCATCTTTATAAGTAGTTTATTTTTCGTTCCGAAATGGAAAGAGAGAAGAGTAAGTTTGAAGTAACCATGGAATCCAATTCAGCACTTCAGCGATTCGTAAAAAACAAACTGGCTATGTCGGGTTTGGTTTTTATTTTTCTCATGGTTTTGGTTTCTATTTTTGGTTCTCTTATACGTTTGGATAAGACCGAAAATGCCAATGATCAGAAGTTAAGTTTGGCCCTTTGCAAGCCAGGTTTTTTCGTGAATTTTATTTCGAAGAAGTTCGAGCAAAACGAATGGATTCCCATTTCAAAAAGTGAGGCGATAGGTGATTCGATTCGTGTTGAATTGTTCGAGAAAAATGGGGGAGGTGAGACAGTGATTTTCGCTTTGAGCGATTTGAAAAAAGATTCCAAAGGTGAAGTTATTTCAAAAAAGAAATTTTGGTTGGGAACAGATAAATACGGAAGAGATGTGTTGTCTCGATTAATGACGGGTGCCTCCGTTTCTTTGTTAGTTGGAACCATTGCTGTGATTATTTCTTTGTTGCTTGGAGTAACTCTTGGATTGTGGGCTGGATATTTCAAGGGATCCATAGACGCGGTAATCTCTTATTTTATTCAGGTGGTATGGGCTATTCCGACATTGCTTTTGGTAATGGCCATTTGTTTCGCTTTCGGAACGGGATTTTGGAAGGTATTCGTCGCGGTAGGTTTGACCATGTGGGTTGAAGTAGCAAGAGTTACTCGTGGACAGGTTCTCGGTGTTCGAGAAAAGGAATACATTGAAGCGGCAAAGGCAATAGGAAATTCTTCTTCAAGAATTATTTTTCGTCATGTGTTGCCAAATGTTCTTTCCCCAATTATAGTTATGTCTGCAGCCAATTTCGCGTCGGCTATTCTCATGGAAGCAGGACTAAGTTTTTTGGGATTGGGAGCACAAATTCCTACTCCAAGTTGGGGGAATATGATTCGCGAAAGTTATTCTTATTTGACAACTGATATGGCATATTTGGCATTCTTGCCTGGATTATGTATAATGCTTTTAGTACTTTCGTTTATGATGGTTGGAAATGGATTACGCGATGCACTTGATGTTCGTGAGAATTGAAAAATTAGTTTGAGATGAAATTGAAGATTTTAATGTCGGTTTTGTTTTTTGTTCAAGTGCTATTATGTTTTGCACAGCCTTCCGCTTATCCGACCGGATTTGGTTTTACACGCTCGGCAAGGGAAGCCGCTCTGAAAACGAACTCTCCCGTTTTTCTCTCGATGCAACCCTACATGCGTAATGATTTGCCTCTTTCCAAGATGGAAGGTGAATTGAAAGACAGCGTTAAGATCTATCATGACATGGCAGCTATCGCATTGCGGAAGCACCTGTTTGATTACAAAGAAGGCGACGTCCATATTCGTATGAACTTTTTGTATAATATAGGAGCGGGTAAGGATTTTACGGATACTTTAAATTATCCGACATCCAAACGAATACTTAGCAATACCCGTGGGATTTGGGTTCAAGCGGATTTTGGTGAGAAGATATCAGTTGAAACCGGATTCTACGAAAGTCAAGAGTATATGCCGAAGTATTTGAAGAATTACGTTGACAGTTTAGGTGTAATACCCGGATTTGGACGGGACAAGGATTTTACCATCATTCGCGATGTTGTTGATTACTCTTCCTCGTTTTCGCGCATCACCGTTCAGCCGAGCCAAGTCTTGCGATTGCACATGGGCTATGGTAAGCATAAGATTGGAAGTGGTTATCGCTCGTTACTTTGGTCAGATGGGATGTTTAACTATCCCTATGTTCAATTTGATATAACCAAAGGGAAGGTGAAGTATTCACATGTGTGGAATGTGATGCAAAGTTTGGAACGCCTGCCTTTGGGAGATACTCCGGAATCTACCTTTCGAAGAAAAGCTGGAAGTTTTTCTTACTTGAGTTGGAAGCCAACAGCTAAGTTGGAACTTTCTCTTTTTGAATCTGTGATTTGGAATAGATATGATTCGAGTCTTATGCCGCAAGCCTTGCCTGTAAATTTTTATTCTCCTTTGATTGGAACAGGTTTTACCCAAGCGAATTCAACAAGAAACAATTTTAACTTGGGAGTTGATGCCAACATTAGATTGTCAAAGAAAATAGAATTTTATGCTCAAGCGTATGCCGATGCGTTGGGAGATTATAATAAAAATGGAGCTCTGCAACTGGGCTTGCAGGCCTATAATTTAGGAGTTAAGAATTTTGATTTAGGTTTTGAATACAACCGCGTACAAAGCGATGTTTATTCATTCGCTGCGTTGTATACAGATGCTTCGCATATGAATCAAACAGTGGGACATCCGTTGAGCAACATGTATGAGTATGTTGTGCGCTCACGCTATCGTTACGGAAGATATTTCGCTCGTGTAAAATGGAATTACATTGTTCAGAATAGAAAGGAAGAGCGTAACGATGCACCGATGTGGATTAATCGAAATTTGAAACAATGGGATGTAGAAATTGGATATTGGATTAACCCTAAAACCAATTCTGAATTTATTATTTCCTATTCGGATAGAATAGATGATAAATCGAACGATTTGGTGAAGCAACACGCAACAATTCTGATGTTTGGAATTCGCACGGGATTGCATGCTGTTTATCGTGATTTCTAAATGCTTTTGAATATTCACGTCAAATTCCGAGTATTTAACATTTAGTTTTCTCATACGGTCAAATAAAAAAAAACTGTAAGTAACTTTCAGAAACACAACTAGAGACTATTTTATCTTTTTATTTATGGCGTATAGTCTAGCGCAATGCTTATTTTTTTTGGATTGAGGCACAATTACCATCAGAAAACCGCCATTCAATATTTTAATAGAAATAGATTTAAGAATAAGTCATTAAACTATTTGCCAAAACATCGACGTTCGGGCGAAAGTTGAATTGAGAACATATGTCATTTCTTATCTGAGACAACCTAAACTTATACTGAAATCAATAAGGGTGAATTTAAAAAATACGCTTAAATGCCCAGTTCGATTAGTAGTTATCAGCTTTCAGATGAGGTAGGTTGACAGCATTATCTGCTTGGAAAAGTTCGCCAATTCCCAGTGGAGATCTTGGTTTAACGAACGACTAGGGCCCTTTGTTTTTTTTCGGAAAAACAAGAAAGTGCTAAATGAGAGATTGAATGAAACTTTGGGATACAGAATCACGAAAGAAAGGCTAAATGCATTATTTTTAGAAAATCAAAAAAAATTCACTTTTAAGTTTAAAGTACCATTAATTAATACGAATTCGAATTGAAAGATATTATCCTTGCATTTCTAAGTGCTTTCATTATGGTTCTAGTGGCAATGCCGCCTCTCATTAAAGTTGCCAAAATGAAGCATCTTGTGGATGAGCCCGGAGAAGAGCGAAAACTTCATCGTAGAAGTGTCCCAACGTTAGGTGGGGTTCTCATATTTGCGGCAACAATAATTTCATACTGCCTTTGGTTTCCTTCACGCGGTTCTTGGGAACTTGGGGCCAATTACAATCCACTTCAAGCATTGAATGAATTTAAATATATACTGGCATCAATGTTTGTTTTGTTTTTTATTGGTTTGAAAGATGATATTGTGGGTATTGATCCCATTAAAAAGCTTATTGTTCATCTATTTGTGGGAATAATACTTGTGGTGCTTGCAGATATTAGATTGACTGAGTTTTGGGGGCTTTTTGAAGTTGATAAGTTACCTTATTGGTTAAGTGTTCTTCTGTCGATATTCATTTATGTGGTTATTGTGAACGCCTTCAATTTAATTGATGGTGTTGATGGTCTTGCTGGCGGAATTGGTCTTATTGGTAGTGTAACTTTTACCATTTGGTTTTTTCATACCGGAGATATGCCGTTGGCCTTGTTGGCAGTGGGTTTGGCTGGTTCTTTATTGGGTTTTCTTATTTTTAATTTTCAACCGGCGCGTATTTTTATGGGTGATTCGGGGTCTTTGATTATTGGTATTTGTATGTATGTCTTAGCAATGAAATTGATTGAATTCCCGCCATCTAAGTTGTCAGTTGCCATGCAGATAGTTTCTAAGCCAATTTTCGCGATGTCTGTTTTAGCTTACCCACTTATTGATACTTTGCGTGTTTTTTCTGTTCGAATAGTGAACGGTAAATCCCCATTTACAGCAGATAAGAATCATATTCATCACCGTTTGTTATCTCTGGGACTGAAACACTATCAAGTTTCTATTGTGCTATATTTCTATACTCTTATAGTCATTGGCTCCACATTTTTAATGCCTCCTCAAACCCCAAATATTTCTTTTTTAGTTATTGGCAGCGGATCTGTGTTATTGGCGTATTTGCCATTTTTAATTCCACTAAAAGGTCAGGAAAAGTAGGGAGTAGCGTATTGCTTCACTGCCTTCTCATCGATTGTTTCCCCTGAAAGAATGATTAGTCGTTCTATAACATTTTTAAATTCCCGAATGTTGCCAGTCCAATCGTGCTGTTGCAAAGCCTTTAATGCTGCTGCATTAATATTCTTCTTAGGCTGTCCGTATGAGTCGGCAATTTGTTGAAGGAAATGATCGGCCAATAAAGGAAGGTCTTCTTTTCGATCATTCAATGAGGGAACCTTGATTACGATTACAGAAAGACGGTGGTATAAGTCTTCACGGAAATTACCTGATGCGATTTCTTTTTTCAAATCTTTGTTAGTCGCAGCCAGAATTCGAACATTCACTTTCATGTCTTTTTCACCACCTACGCGTGTGATTTTGTTTTCTTGAAGTGCACGTAAAACCTTGGCTTGGGCAGATAGCGACATGTCTCCGATTTCATCGAGGAACAAGGTGCCATTGTCTGCTAACTCAAACTTTCCAGGCTTGGTTTTTACGGCCGAAGTAAAGGCGCCTTTCTCATGTCCGAACAATTCGCTTTCAATCAATTCTGAAGGAATTGCAGCGCAGTTCACTTCAACAAAGGCTTGGGTTGCTCTGTTACTTTTTTCATGAAGTTGACGAGCGACCAACTCTTTTCCACATCCGTTTCCGCCAGTGATTAGCACACGTGCATCGGTTGGTGCAACAGTGTCTATCATTTTAATGATCTCAAGAATGGATTTGCTTTCTCCAATAATATCCGATCCAATGACTTTATTAAGTTTCTTTTTAAGAGTCTTAGTCTCTTTTATAAGAGCATCGTGTTTGTTGGCGTTTCTGGTGGAAACTAAAACGCGATTCAAATCAAGCGGTTTCTGAATGAAGTCATACGCCCCTCGTTTAATCGCTTCAACGGCAGTGTCAATGGTTCCGTGACCAGTAATCATTACGACAGGCACCTGAATGTCTTCTTTTTTCAATTCAGATAAAAAATCGAGGCCGTCGAGTTTGGGCATTTTAATGTCACAAAAAATTAAATCGAATGATTCCTTCAGAACCATTTTCAAAGCAGCTTCCCCATCGGGAGCTTCGGAAATAGTGAACCCCTCGTATTCTAGGACTTCTTTCAGGGCGCTGCGAATGGCAGCTTCATCGTCGACGATTAAAATTTTAGACATGTTTAATGCTTTTCGCAAAAGTAGCGTAAAGCGTTGATAAGTTTCTTCTGTAAAGTGCAAGTTTTGGCGGGGTGTTCAATCTCGGAAAAGTATCTTTGCGCAGTGAGTCAAAGAGATTTTTTAAGTGAGTTGAACGACGCTCAGCGTGCTGCAGCTCGACACATTTCAGGTCCATTAATGGTTATTGCAGGAGCGGGTTCAGGAAAGACGCGTGTCTTGACTTACCGCATTGCACACATGATTCAGAATGGAGTAGATCCGTTCAGTATTCTGTCATTGACCTTTACCAACAAGGCAGCGCGCGAAATGAAGGAGCGTATTGCAAATCTGATGGGAGAGGATAATGCCCGTAACATTTGGATGGGAACCTTCCACAGTGTTTTTGCTCGCATTCTTCGTTCCGAGGCCGATCGCATTGGCTATCCTCGGAATTTCAGTATATACGATACTGCGGATAGCAAGGGGCTCATTAAAGATATTTTGAAAGAGATGTCGCTAGATGACAAAATCTATAAGCCAGGAATGGTTCAGAGTCGTATTTCTTCCTGCAAGAATAATTTAATTGGCGCGGCAGATTATCCGGAACAAGTAGAGCTGGTTTCTGATGATCACGCTGCGAAGCGCCCGATGATGGGAGAGATTTTTAGGAAGTATGATCAGCGCTTGTTTCAAGCAGGTGCTATGGATTTCGATGATTTGCTTTTCAAGACCAATGTGTTGTTCCGTGATCATGCAGATGTTCTTCATAGATATCAGCATAAGTTTCAGTTCATCATGGTAGATGAGTATCAGGATACCAACTTCTCGCAATACTTAATTGTAAAGCAATTGGCGGCTGTGACAGAGAATCTTTGTGTTGTTGGTGACGATGCGCAAAGTATCTATGCCTTTCGTGGAGCAAATATTCAGAACATTCTTAATTTTAGAAAAGACTATCCTGATTATTCGTTGTACAAACTTGAACAGAATTACCGATCAACGAAGGTCATTGTTGAAGCTGCGAATTCAATCATAGGCAACAACAAGAATCAGATCAAGAAGAATGTCTGGACAGCGAATGATGAAGGAAATAAGATTCGTCTTCATCAAGCGCCAACAGACAATGAAGAGGGTATGTTCGTAGCGAATACCATTTTCAAATTGCAGAAGGAAGACGGAGGAACCTACCACGATTTCGCCATTCTTTATCGCACCAATGCGCAGTCCCGTGCAATGGAGGAGGCCTTAAGGAAGTTGAATATCCCCTATAAAATTTATGGAGGGTTAAGTTTCTATCAACGCAAAGAGATTAAAGATTTGTTGGCTTATTTCAGATTAACCGCCAACCACAAAGATGAAGAAGCGCTAAAGCGCGTAATCAATTACCCTGCTCGCGGAATAGGAAAAACAACCTTAGAGAAATTGATAGTGGGCGCTTCCGAGCGTGAGATTAGTATTTGGGAAATGATAGCTCGTTGTTTCGAAGTGGGCATCTCAGGTGCCGTTGCGAACAAACTCAACGACTTCGTAACCATGATTCAAAGCTTCGCAACGGAGCTTACAACCAAGCCTGCCTACGACCTCGGTATGCACATTGCTGCAGCCTCAGGCTTGCTGGTAGAAGTGAATGCAGACCGCACTCCCGAAGGAGTAGCGCGCGTCGAGAACATTCAAGAATTACTCGCCGGATTAAAAGAATTCTCTGAAAGAGAAACCGAAGATGGCTCAATGCCTTCGCTCTCTGACTTCTTAATAGACGTTGCTCTGCTCACAGACACCGAGAGCTCAGACGTAGATGAAACGAAAAGCGTTTCACTCATGACCATTCACTCAGCGAAGGGTCTAGAATTTCCAAATGTATTCATCGTTGGAATGGAAGAAAATCTCTTCCCTTCACAAATGTCATTGAATGCGCGAGAAGACCTAGAGGAAGAGCGAAGACTTTTCTATGTTGCGTTAACTCGTGCCGAGAAGAGAGCCATTCTTTCTTACGCAAATTCGCGATTCAAATGGGGACAGTTCACCTATTGCGAACCTTCTCGTTTCATCGAAGAAATTGACGAGAAATTTTTGGAAACAACGTCGGGAAAGAAAACGCCTCCTCAATCGAAGTCATTCGATTTCGGTGAAGAACGCGGTAAGTTCGGCGGCGGAATTAATAGACTGCCACTGCAAGACAAACCAAAGTCTTCTTTCCCACCTTCTTCACCAACACCTCCTCCAATGCTTCCTCAAATTGATACGAGTAAGTTGAAGAAAGTAGATATGAATGCTCCAGTGCCTTTGCCTGCGGGAGATTGGGCTTTGCCGCATGAAATTCAAGTAGGGGTGGAAGTTCAGCACGAGAAATTCGGAAAAGGAAAAGTCATTAAAGTGGAAGGTGATAGCCCGAATGAAAAGGCAACCGTGTTCTTTCCTTCAGAAGGACAAAAGCAGTTGTTGTTGAAATTCGCCAAACTGAAAATTGTAGGCGCTTAATTGTAGTGTATATTTGTTAGACATCATTTAAATTTATTATGAATCCCCACCGTTTTCAGAAGCCAGATGTTGTTGTGCCGTTAGAGATGAATAGTGCGCGTCCTGAAATTACCCTGCCCGAATACGGAAGAAATATTCAGAAGATGGTGCAGTATGCCCTAACACTTGAAGATCGCGATGAACGTGCCCGTTGTTGCAAAGCCATTATTTCTGTTATGGGACAATTGTTCCCGTATTTGCGTGATATGGAGGATTTCAATCATAAACTTTGGGATCACTTGCACATCATGAGCGACTTTCGTCTAGATGTTGACTCGCCTTACCCAAAGCCAGAACCTTCTCAGTTTGCAGTAAAGCCAGATCGCATTAGCTATCCGCAAGGACCTGTTAAGTTCGGCCACTATGGAAAATATGTAGAGAAGATGATTGACAAATGTGTTGGAATGGAAGACGGAGAAGAGAAGATGAACTTCACGCGTTCTATTGCAACACTCATGAAGCAAAATGCTCTGAACTGGAATCGCGCGACTATTACCGACGACGTGATTTTAGAAGATTTGAAATATTTGAGTGGCGCGAAACTCTCTGTTGAGAACATTCAGGAGATTCATGCAGTAAAGACTATTCAAGGCTCGAAGTATAACGACTTTGTTGAAGACAGTTACCGCAGCAACAAGAAGCGTAACAACAACAATAAGAAGAAGAAATTCAAGAAGAAGTACTAAGAGATTTATTTTTCATGACGTTCTCAGAGGATATACAGCACGGAATATTTCATATCATTGATGAGGGTGCCATTGATCACATCTTGTTTTTATGGGTGCTCGCTATTGGACTCACGTTCAACGACCGTCGCATGCTCTTGTGGTCTATTACTGGATTCACCTTAGGACATGCCCTTGCTGCTGTTGCTGTCGTTTTTGGTTTGCCAATGCTGTCAATGAAGTGGGTAGAGTTTGCAATTCCGCTCACCATTGTTGCTCGTGGTATTCAGCGTTTGATTTCTCCAACCGAGACAACGACCGTTCCTTGGAAGACCATACTGATTATCGCACTCTTCGGCTTCATACATGGTTCGGCTATTTCAACAGAATTGAAGATGACGCTAATGAAAGGAGATAGTTTAGCTGGGAAGTTAATTGGTTTTAATATCGGTGTAGAGTTGGGGCAACTCATTTGCATCGCTGCGATACTTCTTATTTCAATTACGCTGAATCGCCTTCTTCGCATACACGCGAACATGGTTACGCGGATCTTGTTAGTACCTGCAATTCTATATGCGATTTTCTTGTCATTCATTAACTTTCCGTGAACTAAATACGAGTAAATTTGTCTAGATTGTTGAAATGGCTTTTCATTTTGCCGATTCGATTTTATCAGGGGGTTATTTCTCCGTGGTTAGGCTCGAATTGCAGATACCAGCCAACCTGCAGTGCATACACTGCTGAGGCCATTCAAGAATGGGGTGTTATTAAGGGAATATATATGGGAGGAAAACGAATTTTAAGTTGTCATCCTTGGGGAAAAAGTGGCTACGATCCGGTGCCGAAAAATCCGGATGTAAATGGAAAAATTAAATAGTGAAATATGAAAAAGTTAGCAGTGGTTTTAGGAGTGGCACTTACAGTTGGATTAACAGCATGTTTCGATTCTGAAACTGAAATTTTAAAGCAAGCGCGCACAACACAGCAAGGTGTTTTGTCGAAGCAAAATGCATTGGTTGCAGATTTAGATAAAGAAATTGCTTCAGCTGAGAAAGAGATTTCTGCATTGACTCAAAACCCATTGGACAGCGCTGGAGTTATTCGTGTGAATGAATTGTCTGAGCGAGTTTCTATGATTAACATGTTGAAAGACGAAGTGGTAAACTACAAATTAAACTTGAAGGAAATTCCCGAAGGCGCTGCTATTAAAGACGACGCTTTTTTCAAGGAAATGAAAGACGAGCAAGTGTTGAAGTTGGCTAAGGAACAAGATTCGTTGTTCAATATCTTGAAGTCTCAAGTTGAATCTGAATTGTTATAATGCGTATTCGTCCGAGAAGAAACAGAGCAAACGCTTCAGTTCGCGGAATGGTTCGCGAAACGAGATTGTCACTCGAGCAATTGGTGTATCCGCTTTTTTTGTTGGAAGACAAACACGCGGAGCAGCCTATTCTGAGCATGCCTGGAATTTCCAGATTTGGTTTGGAAAAGTTAATGGTGGAAGTAGATGAGTGCATGAACGCAGGTGTAACAAATTTCATTTTGTTTCCTGCTGTGGATGAGAAATACAAAGACAAATACGCTACGTATTCTTTGGATGCATCAAACTTTTATCTGATTGCTATTCGTGAGTTGAAGAGACGTTTTCCAGAGGCTGTGTTTATTTCTGATGTGGCAATGGATCCGTACAGTTCAGACGGACACGACGGTTTGGTAATTGATGGAAAGATTGTAAACGATGAGACGCTTCCGATTTTATCTGCCATGGCTTTGGCTCAGGCTGAAGCGGGATTTGATATCATAGGTCCGAGCGATATGATGGACGGTAGAGTGGGAGAGATACGTGACACGTTAGATGACCACGGTTTTGTGAATGTGGGTATCATGTCATACACGGCGAAGTATGCCAGTGCTTTTTACGGACCGTTTCGCGAGGCATTGGATAGCGCGCCAAAGAGTGGGGATAAGAAGACTTATCAAATGGATTACGCCAATAGAAATGAAGCCCTGCGTGAGGCAGAATTGGATGAAGAAGAAGGTGCAGATTTTTTAATGGTGAAGCCGGCCTTGTGCTATTTAGATGTGATTCGCGATTTGAGTAATTATTCTTCCTTACCTATTGCTGCATACAATGTAAGTGGCGAATATGCTATGCTAAAGGCAGCTGCTGAAAGAGGTTGGATAGATTACAATAAAGCCATGCCTGAAATGCTAACAAGCATAGCACGTTCTGGCGCTAGTGTTATTCTAACTTATTTCGCCAAAGAATATGCTCAAAAATTTCATTCTAAGTTTTAGTTGTGTTCTTGTTTTAAGTGCGAATGCACAAAGTGATTACAAGAATGTAGAACTCGTTTCAACGAAGGGAAGGTTCTCTTCCTTTAATCCGTGTGAACCAAGTATTGCAATAGATCCAACCAATCCGAAAAGAATGGTAGCTGGTTCTATTTTGAATAACGTTTATAAAAGTTGCGATGGTGGTGTTACATGGGATCATGATTTAATGAAATCTTCTCATGGTGTTTATGGTGATCCAACTATTGTAGCTTCTCCAAAGGGTGACTTTTACTATCTGCATCTTGGAGATCCGGGAAACGGTGGGTACAGTAGTTCCCGATGGCTTGAGTCTATTGTGATTCAGGAACTACATGAAAAGAAATTTTCATGTAAGAAAAATTGCTGGTCAGACGGTAATGCTATTGGAACAAACGCTCCAAAAGATCAAGACAAGCAATGGGCAACCACTTCGAAAGACGGAAGTGAAATTTATGTTACTTGGACAGAGTTTGATAAATACGATAGCAAAGAACCGAATGATCATTCGAGAATTCTTTTTTCAAAAGGAGAAAAAGGTGAGGCTCGTTTTTCGAAACCTATCGCTTTAAGTGATGTTGAAGGCGGATGTATAGATGATGACAACACTACGGAAGGTGCGGTTCCTGCAGCTGGATTGAACAACGAAGTATACGTGGCTTGGGCACATCGCGAGTTTATTTATTTCAATAAGTCCATTGATGGCGGAACAACATGGATGCCTAAATCAAAGGTGATCATGGCAATTCCTGGCGGATGGAATCAAGACATTCCAGGTGTTTATCGTGCCAATGGAATGCCCATCTTACTGAGCGATTTAAGCAATGGGCCGAACAGAGGAAATCTCTATTTGTGTTGGAGCGATGAACGCAATGGGGACGTGGATATTTTTGTTTCTACATCATCAGATGGAGGGGACCATTGGACTGAAGCGGTTCGTGTGAATAACGATGATACACATGCACATCAGTTTTTCCCTTGGATGACCGTAGACGTTGTAACAGGTAATTTGTATGCGGTGTTTTACGATAGAAGAAATTACACCGATTACAATACCGACGTTTATATGGCTTCTTCCAATGATGGAGGTAAAACATGGACTAATGAACGTATCAGCGAGAAACCCTTCGAATCGAATGCAGGTGTATTTTTAGGAGATTACAACAATATCTCTGCGGTTAACGGAACGGTTCGTCCTATCTGGACGCGCATAGACAACTTCCGCACATCAGTGTGGATAGCGTTGATTCAGAAGTAAAATTTCAATTTAGAATTCTGCGTTCTTCGGAGTGCGTGGGAAAGGAATAACGTCGCGAATGTTGGTCATTCCTGTAACGTACATCACCAATCTTTCGAAGCCCAATCCGAAACCTGCGTGTTGACATGTCCCGAATTTGCGTGTTTCCAAATACCACCACATACTTTCTTCTGGAATGTTGAACTGTTTACATTTTTCAAGGAGCACATCGTAGCGTTCTTCACGCTGACTTCCACC
>JBJOON010000030.1:0-14892 GCA_046051235.1 Bacteroidota bacterium | reverse complement strand
AGAACCGGCCTGTTGTTCTTGTGTGCTTAACGATTTGTCTTCGGCCATGTAGCCAACTGCAAATCCTATTAATCCGCCAATTGGTCCGCCTAAAGCCCATCCAATTGCGCCTCCAACCCATTTTGCAAATGCCATAATTTATTCGATAATAATTCCAACCGGACAATGGTCCGATCCCATAATTTCATTTAAGATGAATGCGTCTTTTACATGCGGAAGGAAATTCTCACTCACCATGAAGTAGTCAATTCTCCAACCCACATTCTTCGCACGCGAGTTGAATCTTGCACTCCACCAACTGTATTTCACCACTTCCGGATAAAAATGTCTGAATGAATCTTTGTATCCGGATGAGATGAACGTTGAAAGTCCATCTATTTCACGTTGGGTATAACCCGCACTTTTGTTGTAATTGCTTTTTGGATTGGCAAGGTCAATGGCTTGATGAGCCACGTTCAAGTCTCCGCACAATACAACAGGTTTTGTTTTTTCTAAATTCTGAAGGTGCTTCAACAAATCAGCGTCCCACGTTTCTCTATAATCCAAGCGCGCCAATTCAGAACCGCTGTTTGGAACATAGGTATTCACCAAGAAAAATTTGTCGTACTCTGCTGTAATAACTCTTCCTTCCTGGTCGTGCTCTTCAATGCCCAATCCATAAGTAACGCTCAATGGTTTTTCTTTCGAGATTAAAGCAGTGCCGCTATAACCGGGACGAACAGCAGAACTCGAGTAAATGTGATAACCTGAAATGCCTTGCAAAGCCTCTTGAACCTGTGCATCGTTCGCTTTCGTTTCCTGCAAGCAAAGGACATCTGGATTCATGATTTGAAAATCTTCAATGAAGGTTTTCTTCGTGATGGCACGAACTCCGTTGACGTTGAATGAAATGAGTTTCATAATAATTACATGTTTCTTCTGTACTGACCGCCAACGTTAAATAGGGTGGAAGTAATTTGTCCCAACGAACAATACTTCACCGACTCCATTAATTTCTCGAACAAGTTGCCTTGTGTAATTGCAATTTTCTGGAGGTCTATCAATTCTTCTTGCGCCTTCGCTTCGAATCCTTTTTGAAGATTCGTTACGGTTTGAATTTGCATTTCTTTTTCTTCTTCGGTAGCGCGAATGATTTCTTTCGGAAGAATAGTCGGTGATCCTTTTGAGGACAAGAACGTGTTCACGCCAATAATTGGGAATTCGCCCGTGTGCTTCAATGTTTCGTAATACAAACTTTCTTCTTGAATCTTTCCGCGTTGATACATGGTCTCCATGGCTCCAAGAACTCCGCCACGCTCTGTGATTCTGTCAAACTCTGCCAACACGGCTTCTTCAACCAGTTCAGTAAGTTCTTCAATAATGAAAGAACCTTGCATTGGGTTTTCGTTTTTCGCTAATCCCAATTCGCGGTTAATGATTAACTGAATCGCCATTGCGCGACGAACGCTTTCTTCCGTTGGAGTTGTAATGGCTTCGTCGTAGGCGTTCGTATGCAAGCTGTTGCAATTGTCATAAATGGCATACAATGCTTGAAGCGTCGTGCGAATATCGTTAAAGTCAATTTCTTGCGCATGCAAACTTCTTCCCGAAGTTTGAATGTGGTACTTCAACATTTGAGCACGAGCATTCGCGCCGTATTTCTTCGCCATTGCTTTCGCCCAAATACGACGAGCTACACGTCCGATTACGGCATACTCCGGATCAATTCCATTGCTGAAGAAGAACGACAAGTTCGGTCCGAACTCGTTAATGTCCATTCCTCTGCTGAGGTAATATTCAACATAGGTAAATCCGTTTGCTAATGTGAACGCCAATTGCGTAATCGGATTTGCACCTGCTTCTGCAATGTGGTATCCAGAGATAGAGACACTGTAGAAATTTCTTACTTTATGTTGAATGAAGTACGACTGCACGTCGCCCATTAAGCGCAATGCAAATTCAGTCGAGAAGATGCACGTGTTCTGCGCTTGGTCTTCTTTCAAGATGTCTGCTTGAACCGTACCGCGCACAACGCTTCAGGTGTCAACTTTAATTTTTTCGTAAACCGAAGGTTCTAAAACTTCGTCTCCTGTACAACCGAGAAGCATTAATCCGAGGCCGTTGTTTCCTTCTGGAAGAGGACCTTGGTAAGTTGGACGGGTTAAACCTTTATCGTCCCACTTGGCTTTCAACACCGCTTCAACCTTTGCTTCTAATTTGTTTTCACGAATGTATTTTTCGCACGATTGATCAATAGCAGCATTCATGAAGAAGGCGAGGAGCATAGGCGCCGGACCGTTAATGGTCATGGACACGGAAGTCTTCGGGTCAGATAAATCGAATCCGCTGTAAAGTTTCTTCGCGTCGTCTAAGCAACAAATACTCACGCCCGAGTTTCCTACTTTACCGAAAATATCCGGACGGTATCCAGGATCGTTTCCATAAAGAGTAACGCTGTCAAATGCAGTAGACAAGCGCTTTGCAGGCATGCCCAAACTCACGTAATGGAAGCGACGGTTGGTTCTTTCCGGTCCGCCTTCACCCGCGAACATGCGCGTTGGATCTTCACCTTCGCGTTTGAATGGGAAGAGACCTGCGGTGTAAGGGAATTCTCCAGGTACATTTTCTTGAAGCGACCACTTCACAATGTCGCCCCACGATTTGTATTTAGGAAGAGCTACTTTCGGAATGCGCGAATGTGAAAGCGATTTCGTTGACGCTTCCATTTGAATTTCTTTGTCGCGTACTTTGAAAGTGAAGATGTCTCCGCTGTATGAAGCTTTCTTTGCCTCCCAGTTTTGAAGCAGGTTCCACAAGTGCGGATCGAAATCCATTTTGATACGATCGAATGAAGCTTCCAAATGTTTGATGGAAATTTCATTGTTCTCGTTGTTCTCTCCGTCGCGAAGCGCAGTGAGAGCAATGTTTAGTCCGTATAGTTTTTCTGCGATCTCTGATTGCTTGTTCACCCAAGCGTCGTATGCGCGATTGGTTTCAGCAATCTCAGAGAGGTAGCGTGTTCTGTTTGGTGGAATGATATAGACCTTCTCGCTTTGCTCGGCGGTGAGTTCAAACGTTGTTTGAAATTTAGCTTGTGTCTTTTCATTCAATTTATCAATGATCATGCGGAACAAGCTATTCGTTCCAGGATCGTTGAATTGCGAAGCAATGGTTCCAACAACAGGAAGGCTATCTTCTGGCGCATCCCACAGTTGGTGGTTGCGAATGTATTGCTTGCGCACATCGCGAAGCGCATCTAACGCACCGCGTTTGTCGAACTTGTTAATCGCAACCACATCGGCGAAATCGAGCATGTCGATCTTCTCCAATTGACTGGCTGCGCCGAATTCCGGAGTCATGATGTACAAGGCCACATCGCTGTGATCCATGATCTCCGTATCGCTTTGCCCAATACCGCTCGTTTCTAAAATGATGAGGTCGAATCCGGCAACTTTCAACACGTTAACGGCTTCGGCTACGTGCTTGGAAAGGGCGAGGTTACTTTGACGTGTTGCAAGCGATCGCATGTAGACGCGGTCGTTTTTAATGGCGTTCATTCGTATGCGATCGCCGAGTAATGCACCGCCGGTCTTCCTTTTCGAAGGGTCGACAGAGATTATGCCGATGTGCTGATCCGGAAAATCGAGGAGGAATCTTCGTACAAGTTCGTCGACCATGCTCGATTTTCCGGCACCGCCGGTTCCTGTTATGCCTAAAACCGGCGTAGCAGATTGCTTCGCTTTGTCTTGAAGTTCCGCAATGAATGCATTGTGCTCTTCAGGAAAATTCTCCGCTGCTGAAATAACTTGGGCAAGACAAGCGTCCTTCTTAGAAGCAATGTCCTCTATTGAATAGGTCAAAGTTTTTCCAGTAGGAAAGTCACACTTCTCAACCAAATCGTTGATCATGCCTTGAAGCCCCATGGCACGTCCATCATCTGGATGATAAATTTTCGTGATGCCATAATCCTGCAATTCCGCAATTTCTTCAGGAAGAATAGTTCCTCCACCACCTCCGAAAATCTTAATGTGTCCGCAGCCTTTTTCCTTCAATAAATCAAACATGTATTTGAAATATTCGGTGTGACCGCCTTGATAGCTAGTCATGGCAATGGCTTGCGCATCTTCTTGAATGGCAGTGTTTACAACCTCTTCAACGCTTCTGTCGTGCCCCAAGTGAATGACTTCACATCCGGTAGACTGAATAATTCTTCGCATGATATTGATGGCTGCATCGTGTCCGTCGAAAAGTGAGGCTGCAGTTACAATTCTTATTTTGTTCTTCGGGGTATATGGAATGGCTTCTTGCATAGTTCTTTTATAGTGTCGCGAATTTACGAAGGCGGCGACGAATTTGGAGGTTTTCTAATCCACACTTTTCATTAATCTGAAATTAATAAGATAAAGTTAAATTTACTTTTATTTAACGCTTTAGAAACCTTGGTATAGCGTAGCGGTAATTTCTTTGTCGATATGCAAGAAGAAGTTGGCGTACGTTATGAATCACAGGGATTTGAGCAAGATTTTGCTCACTTTTCCAGGGCATTCGCTCACCCCGCTAGAATTTCAATTTTATTAGAAATGTTGAAAACGGCTGGTATTGTTGAAGGCAGAGTGGTAGAAGTCGAAGGAATGTCGCCGTCCACCGTTATTCAACATCTGCGAGAAATGAAACGAAGCGGTGTTATCGACGGAAGAATTTTTGGTTTAAGATCAAAGTATTGGATTGTAAAAACATGGCTTGAGTCTTATGAAAAAACTTCTCGGGAATTTTTTACTCACGCAAATGAACTGTCTTAACATTGGATATGCTGAATTTTAACAGACTTTACATAAGTACGTTGGCTTTGTTTTTCGGAGTTTTATTCTGGCCACATGATTTAAAGTGACAAAAAGACAATTACTTTCTCTATGCGGATATTCAGTTCGCGTCGTTAAATCGAAATCTTCAAATTAAAGAATCATTCCCCCACCAATTGTATTCAACGATTGCGGATCTACAAGAATGAATGATCCCGTTGCTTGTTGAGAAAGGTACGAATCAAATGGAATCTCTTCTGAGGTCATGAATTCAACTTCTCCAATTTCATTCAATTGAAGCGAAGTAGTTGGCTCATTTTCCAAAGTCTCAACGTTTATTTTCGACTGAATGCCAGCGACCATAACCGTGGCTTTTAGCGTTCCAATGCGTAAAATAAGTTTTTGTTGCGCCACAAGCGGTTTCTCTTGGAACCAGCAAATCTTCGCAACGAATAAATTCGACTTTACACAAGGTTGCGTGCTCAAGGTTAAAACGTCTCCCCTTGAAATATCAATATCGTCGCTCAATGTCAACGTTATAGACTCTCCGTGAACGGCAATTTCCTTACTTGTTTCACCAACATAAATGTTTGTAATTGTCGATTTCTTTTCGGAAAGCGCAACAGAAACTTCATCACCAACACGAAATCCGTTTCCAGCAATACGCCCTGCGTATCCTCTGAAATCTTGAAACTCGAATTTTTGCGGACGAATGACATATTGCACGGCCAATCGAGAGGGGGATTGTAAATGGTCTTGAGCGAGGTCAATGTTTTCGAGAGTTTCAATTAATGTTCCTCCAACATACCAAGGCATTTGTTCACTTTGGTTTATGACATTATCTCCACCGAGGGCGCTAATGGGAATGAAGTCACAAGTTGAGACATGAACGGTTTTAAGTAATGCTAGGAAATCATTAACAATAGTATTGAATTTTTCTTCAGAGAATTCAATCAAATCCATTTTATTCACGCAAACAATAACGTGCTTAATTCCCAAAAGCGAAGACAAAATCGTATGTCTGCGCGTTTGTTCTAAAATTCCTTTTCGAGCATCGATGAGAATAACTGCAGCATTTGCGGTAGAAGCTCCAGTTACCATGTTACGGGTATACTGAATATGTCCAGGAGTGTCTGCGATAATGAATTTTCTTTTCGGAGTAGCGAAATAGCGATAAGCAACATCTATTGTAATTCCTTGCTCACGCTCGGCTTTCAATCCGTCTGTGTAAAGCGACAAATCAATATAATCAAATCCTTTGCTTTTACTTTTTGATTCAATTGCAGAAAGCTGATCTCTATAAATTTTTTTGCTATCGAAGAATAGTCGTCCAATAAGAGTACTTTTACCATCATCCACACTTCCAGCTGTTGTAAAACGTAGAATGTTTTCCATTATTCATTTTCCTCCAATTGTTCGTTCACAGACTTACTTAATGATTTCATTAATTCTAATTTCAAAATTAAATTTTGAGCCACTGCATTTGCTTGATTCTTTAGTTCGGGTACTGCAACCGATTCCCAGAGTTCTCCCTTTAAGTTCACGCCTAGGGTATAGAAATTAGAGAGTTTCTCGTTATTGCTGGTGATTATCTCAAAGGTATTTAAGTCAATTCGAGTACCAAGTTTCAGTTCGTCTTGACTAATAATACCGCTCAGATGAAGATTGTTCAATAATGTACTGTCAGTTTCAGTCAAATTCGTTTGTGGTCCTGTACAATTTATTATTCGAGATACTTTGATTGTCTTGATTTTTTTGTTTTTTCTGTCAAAAAGCTTTACCGTCAAATGGGTGTAATCATCGGAAATGTTGTGAATGAATCCTGCAATGACAATAAGTTTTTTGTTGATTCGCAAATTTTGAATTTTGTGATAGGCGTGCGGTGCAATACGGTGTCGTGAAACACCCCAAATGTGTCTTAAGTGACGCATGAATGATTTTTTTTCGTCAACAGTTAGCTTCTTCCAAATTTCTTGGGTTTTACTTCTTAACGCATCTACAACAGGTTCGGCAGTGATGCCTAGCTTATTCAAATTTTTAACTTCATTTTTAACCTTACGAAGAAGATAAGACAGCGAGAAATTGGGGTCATCCAAATCAACTTCAAAAGTATATGCAATGTTGTTGTGAAGATGAGGAATAACGTTGAATCCATTGGGAGACAATGCGTAAATTTTATTTTGAAAATGATTTTCAACAAGACTTAATGTTGTATCCACCATTGTCAATCCATTTCCGATAATCAAGATATTCAAATCAGACTCAAAGCTCTTTGTTGCCTCTGTTTTCCAAGGATTTTGAAAGTATCGCTTATTTTTGTAATTGATTTTATTTTTAAGAACTTTATTACTAGGTGTTTGATTTCCTGTAGCTAAAGCAACTTGCGAAGCGATGATTTTTTGATTGTCTTCTGTTAACAAATTGAAATGCTTATTGTGACAAGTCAAATTCTCAACAAAGGAATAAATACAATGCACTTTGATTTTTTTTGCATTTGCAACTACCAATGTTTCATTCCAGATTGAATTCAAGTATTGTCGGTATACTTCTCTAGGTAAAAACGAATTTGCAAGTGTTTCTCTGCTGTATAAAGAGAAATTGTCATGTGAACAAACCCAGTTTAGAAAATGGTCAGGATCCTCTGGAAAAGCGCTCATTCTTTTTGTGGGCACATTCAGCAAGTGCAAAGTAGAACTAGGGTTGTATGCAATACCTTTATTGAATGATTCTTTTTTGTCAATAATAATTATTGAGCATGGCACTTGATTCTTCCTCACAAGATTCGCAAGAATCATTGTTCCAGAAAATCCGGCTCCAATTATTGCAATATCGGCGTTATACTTTTTCATGCAAATTACTTAGAAATATCCTTGTTTTTTACGATCTTCCAAAGCTGTTTCAGATCGAGCATCGTCGCTTCGGGTTCCTCTTTCTGTTACATCTGAGGTCGCTATTTCTGAAATAATTTCATCAAGATTAGTCGCAGTGCTTTCAACGGCACCGGTGCAGGTAATATCCCCAATAGTTCTGAAACGAACAGATTTAATTTCAACAACTTCATTCGGTTGTAAGGGAATAAATTCTGAGGCAGAAAAAAGTGTTCCTCTTCTCTCGAATACAGGTCTATCGTGACTGAAATATAAAGATGGAAGAGCAATGTTTTTTTCTTTAATGTAATTCCAAACATCTAATTCAGTCCAATTACTCAATGGGAAAACTCTGAAGTGCTCTCCGAATTTTTTTTCGGCATTGAATAAATTCCATAATTCAGCTCTTTGATTCTTTGGATCCCATTGTCCAAATGCGTTTCTATGAGAAAAAAAACGTTCTTTGGCTCTGGATTTTTCCTCATCGCGTCGAGCTCCACCTAAAGCTGCATCAAATTGAAATTCAGAAATTGCATCGAGAAGAGTTATTGATTGTATAGAATTTCTGCTTGCGTAAGGTCCTGTTTCTTCGCTTGCTTTTCCTTCGTCAATTGAAGTTTGAACATGGCGTATGATTAGTTCTGCGTTAAAATCTTTTGCCAAGTTATTCCTGAAAGTGAGCGTCTCTTCAAAATTGTGTCCAGTATCAATGTGGAGCAAAGGAAAAGGAATAGCTGCAGGCCAAAAAGCTTTTTTAGCAAGATGAACCATTACAATACTATCTTTTCCACCAGAGAAAAGTAGCACAGGCTTGTCAAATTGTGCTGCAGTTTCTCTGAGTATGAAAATAGATTCAGCTTCGAGCTCTTCTAAATGTGTCATGATATTTACTTTTCAATTTGTAATTTGTTGAGAATTTCAGACACTGAGTCTTGAACGCGTTGGTTTGTATTGTCCATGATTAAGTTCGCGAAATTGGGAACATTGAAAGAACTGTCTATTCCTGTGAATCCTTGAATTTCTCCTTTACGTGCTTTGGCGTAAAGACCTTTGACGTCTCTTCGCTCGCATTCTTCTAACGATGTAGAAAGGTAGACAGAGAATAGTTTTTCAGGCGGAATTATTGTTTTTAAAATTTCTTGAGCTTCTTTATTCGGAGTTATTAAGCTACAAATTACGCAGATGTGTGATTTTAAAAATAGGTCAGCAACTTCAGCTGCTCTTCTTACATTTTCAATTCGATCTTCATCAGAAAATCCCAAGTTTTTGTTCAAACCAAATCTCAAATTGTCCCCGTCAATAAGAGCACATAGGATTCCTTTATTTTCTAAAACTCGTTTAAGTTCTTTCGCAACGGTAGATTTGCCTGAACCTGACAATCCCATTATCCAAATTACAATTGGATACAATTTAAAAGGAACTGAAGGATTATAGTTGGCTTCGAATTCAAATGGGTAAATTGTTTTAGTTGACATATTTGTGCTAATGTATTTCTGTTTACAATTATTTTTTTGATTTTTTCAATCTCATGTGCACATTTATTCTATTGAAAAATTATTTGCCATGAGATTCTTAACAAAGTTACAAATAGGGAGATTTTTTATAAATAAATGAAACTGAGAAATTTTGAAATTGCAAAAAAGAATAATTGTAATACAACCAAAAAATGAAAGACCATTATCAGTTAAGCTAAGAATTGTTTTTTTGCATATTTGGATAATCAAAATTGTTTAATGCACCGAGATATCTAATTAGCAGAAATATTTAAAACAAGAAACTAGAAAACTCTAAATTAATGAGATTCTGAATATTTACTAATATCAAATCGAATTGATGTTAAAAACTTCTTGAAAAAGTTCACCAAATCACATTGGAGTCCTTGATTTAAAGAACGATTCGTTACCCTTGTTGCGATTTTTCTAAAAATATGAAAGCGCCAAACGAGAGGTCGAGTGAAACTTTGGGATGCAGAATCTCCAACGAAAGGTTAAATGCATTAATTTTAGAAAATCAAAAACAAACATTCCTAAGTTGAAACCACCAATTTTATCGCTAAGCACATTTTTAACGAATAGCTTTTTATTATTTGTTTTTTCAGTATTGCTCATCTCATGTGTGAAGCAAGAAAATTTGGTTAGGCTTCAAAATTCAGAATTTTCAAATTTAGAAGTTCAAATAGAGGAGTATAGATTTAGAAATTATGATCAGGTTCAATTTGAGGTAAGAGGAGTAGAGCCGAATTCTACCTACTTCTATAATATTAAATCAGAGCATGAAAGTGATCCTTATAACGAAGCTTCCCTGGCTATCAATAGTTTGGTTGTAAATAATAAAGGAGAGCTAAACTTCCCGAAAATAGGAATAGTTAAAGCTGCTGGTTTTACCGTAAGTGAGTTGGAGATGCAACTTGCAGATAGTCTTTCTAAGTATTTCAAAGTGGTTTTTGTTAAGTTGAAAGTTGTAAATCAGAGATTTGTTGTTGGGGGTGAGGTGAAGCAACCGGGCTTGAAATCAATGCCCCGAGATTTTTGTACGCTCACTGAGGCATTGGCTATGGCTGGAGATGTCACTGATTATGCTGATTTATCTAAAGTGCGTGTGTTGAGACGTGAAAATGGCATTATTAATACTCACTTGATTGATTTGCGGAATGTTGAAAGCATGAGAGATCCATATTTCATAATTAGGCCTAATGATGAAATATACGTGCAACCCAATCGCATGAAAGCGTTAGACAGCAATTTGTCTCCAGTGCGAACTTTGTTATTGTTCTTGACAACTTCGTTCGCAATAATAAGATTGTTTTAGAATGAAGAATACTGAAAATCCATTCAAGGAAGAGCGTGCTGATATACAAGGTTTTTTTAGAAGACTTTTGAGATTATGGCCGGTTTTCTTACTTTCTGTTTTTGTTTTCTTATTCGCATCTTTTGTTGCAATACGTTATTTGCGACCTAGATTTAAAGTAGGTGCTACTCTTATTCTTCGAGATGAGAAAAATAGTTCAATGGGAGCAGAAAATTTACTAGAAGGACTTGAACTATTTGCGGGAAAAAATAACTTAGACAATGAAATAGGAGTTTTAAAATCATATTCACTTACGCGACAAGCTGTTTTAAATTCGAATCTGGAAGTTTCATATTTTTCAAAATCATTTTTTAAGGTAACTGAACGCTTTTCTGAATTTCCGTTTAAAGTATTACTTAACAAACAGAAGATACAAGCTACAGGGGTTAAATATTTTGTAAAAAATGTTTCTGACTCAACTTTCGTAATTGAATTCGAAAGTGATGATTATAACTTCTACAATTTTATATCTGAGAAAACGATAAAAAGTACTTCTAATGAAAAGTTGGAGGGTAGAATTGAAGGAGTATATGGGCGACCAATTGATATAGATGGATTGTCTGTTACTTTGATGAAAAGGAGTTTTAACGAATCTGTAATTTCCCCGAGTGAGTCATTATTCTTTACAATAAATAATTTGGAAGAACTTATCGAAGGTTACCAAAAAGATATTCAAATTCAACCGATAAATCCAGAATCTTCTATTCTATCGATTCAATTGGAACGCCCCTGTGTTGATAAAGAAATTTTGTACTTGAATAATTTATGTAAGGCATTTATCGATAGAGGTTTGACAGAAAAGAATGAAGTTGCTCATAATACTATTGAGTTTATTGAAGAACAATTGAATATTGTTAATGATTCTTTGATCAAATCAGAGAATGATCTGCAAGTATTTCGGCAGAACAATGAAGTAACTGATTTATCTATAGAATTTCAGCGTTCGAAGGAGTTAGAGTCTGAATTAATTAATGAATTAGCTGAAGAGGAATTGCAATTGAGTTATGTTTCCTTTGTAAAGAGAAACATAAGTGGAAATGCTGTCGACTGGACTAATTTTGAGAACCTAGGAATAGAGGATCAAACACTAAACCTGTTGCTTATTGAACTGCGCAAGTATCAACAAGAGATTGCTAGTCTTCAAGGGTCGGTGAGTAGTTTGCACCCAGTTCTTCAAACTGCTGAGCAACAAGCGAATAATATTAAGAAAGCAATTCTTGGGCATGTCAATGGGTTGGAAAAATCAGCGATTATGAACAAATCTGCGATTCAAACAAGAATAAATGAAGTGACTGGTTCATATGGAGTGATGCCTGAAAAGCAGCGATTATTAATCGATTTCGAACGAAGATTTGACTTGAACAATGTGATGTATACATATTTAATTCAAAAAAAGTCAGAAGCACAGATAGCAAGATCTTCAAACACGGCAGATACCAAGTTTTTGGATGAAGCACGATTACTTGATAGAACAGCGACTTTTCCAAAGCCAATTTTGTTCTATTCAGCAGCTTTATTCTTGGGACTTTTCATTCCAATTATTTTTATTATTATTTCTGATTTACTGAATACAAGAATTTCAGATAAGAAGGAATTGCAGAATTTATCAATTCCCCTAATTGGTATGATTGGCCATAATAACACTTCTTCACAAATTCCTTCTTTTGATTTTCCTCGATCTAATATTTCAGAGTCATTCAGATTACTTAAAATTAATTTGCAGTACTTATTTCCGGGAAAAGCAAAAAGAGTGATTGGACTAACTTCTACAGTAAGTGGAGAAGGAAAAACATTTGTATCTATCAATTTAGCTTTATCGTTAGCTTTAAATGGTTCCAAAACATTGCTTTTAGCAACAGATATGCGGAGGCCTAAAATTCACTCCTACTTTAATTTATCTAATTCAAAGGGTCTTTCAAATTTTTTAGTGAACCAAGTTTCATTAGATGATATTATTCAAAAGTCTTGTGTAGAAAATTTAGATATTATTCTGTCTGGACCAATACCTCCAAATCCGTTTGAATTACTTTCTTTGGATAGTATGAACGGTATTATCGACCAACTGAAAAACATTTATGATCATATTATTATTGATTCTGCTCCAGTTGGGTTAGTTGCTGATTATTTTGCAGTGAGTGATAAAGTAGACGCGACAATATTTATTTTGCGTCAAAACTACTCAGAGCAAAAATTTGTTTCAGAGTTGCTGCAAATGCAACAGTCAAATCGAATTAAGAACCCTTATTTGCTTATGAATGACTATAAGGAGTTGAGCACAAAATATGGTTATTATGGTACTTACAGATACAAATATGGATATTCAAATTCATATTCGAATAATTACGATGGTAGCATTGAGGAATCGAAAGTTAAAAAGAAAAACTTCTTTCTAGGATTGATCAATAGATTTAAATGATTCTCTTGTTATGAAAACAAATGAAAAGGTAGAATCCATCCGAGCATGCCCCGATTGTCGATTGTCCTTGGTTAACAGAGATAGAGAGTTGTTTTGCCAAACATGCGAGTCTTCGTTTCGAGTAAGTGCAGGTATGCAAGTTCTTTTAAGAAAACTCCATACTTTAATTTCTTTTTATGAAAGCGACAATTACAAGCAACAAAAATTCAGTAATCGTAGATTACCCACGCCGGAAGAGCGTATTTGGTCGAGTTCAAGTAAGCGTTGTATCAATCAATTGCTTCGAAATGTTAATCCAGATGACCCGAATAAAGTTGTGTTGAATCTTGGTGCAGGTATAGAGAAAATTTTCGACTCTGCATTCTCACAATATAGAACAATTGTAAAATTGGGATTGCCAACAAGAAGTAAGGTTGATATAATTGGTGATGCAGAGGAACTTCCTGTTTTATCGGATTCGGTTGACGCCTATTTGTCTTCTTCAGTTTTAGAACATGTAAAGAATCCAGATAAGGCAGTAGCAGAAATGTTTCGAGTAATAAAGAAGGGGGGGGTTGTTTATGCTGAAATTCCATTTTTGCGAGCCTATCACATGGCTCCTTATGATTATCAACGCTATACCATTAGTGGTATTGAAGCCCTTTTCGAAAGACATGGATTTCAGATGATTGAGAAAGGAATTTGTTCGGGTCCGTTCAATGCTTGGGCTCTTTTTACCCGTGATTTTTTTGTGGTTATTATGCCGTTTGAGATCCTGAAGAAGTTCGCTAGATTTTTGTTTTCTTGGACACTTCACCCAGTGAAATATCTAGACTTTTTAGTAGAGAACAATAAGTGGTCTCGGTTTTTAGCATGCAACTTCTATTATTACGGCATTAAGCCTTAATTTTTTCTTTTTTATCAGATTAAAAAAAGCCTTTTTCACTTCTGCAGGTAACAACATGGCAATAGTCCAAGATGCTGTGAGTATTACAATTTTAAAAAAGATAGTGCTCTATTTCGAATTAAGCGCTCGTTGAAACAGTTCTAAGTAACTGTTTGAAATGGTTTGCCAACTATACTTCATAGCAATGAGCGCTCTGTTTGCTTCAATCCAAGTGGAATATTCTTTTTTTTGAATGGACTTGTTCATAAGAGTAGCAACTTCATTTGCATTTTCAAAAAGGAACCCATTTCCTTCAATAACGCTTTTGTTAAATACGTTGTTGTGCACGCACAATAGGGCGTTAGAGGCCATGGCTTCTATAAGGCTTGGGTTTGTTCCGCCAGCCGAGTGTCCGTGAAAATATAGCCTCGAAAAGGCTCTTAATTCATTCAGTTCATTTATGTTGAAATTTGGATCTTCGAAAATAATCGAGTCATTCTTGTATTTCGAACGAAGGAAGACACCGTATTCGTTTTTAGAATTCCCCAGCATAATCAATGGATGCTTCTGCTCTGAAAGCAAGTACCCATCGAGAATCATTTCCAAATTATTATCAGCAACGAATCGCGTAATAACTAAATCGTACTGAAAGGGTTTTAAATAGTTGTACTTTGTTGGTAGAGATACCTCGAACCTAGGAGAATACAAGTGGGCACCGTATGCAATAAATGTGGAATCTTTTTTATAGGTCTCTTGCAAATAAGATTGAATGCCTTTGGAATCTGAAACCATGGCGTGGCTTTGTTTAACTGCCCATCTTTCGGCTGTTTTTAGGAAGGCCTTAACCGCGTTTCCGTATTTTGCTCTTTTCCATTCGAGACCGTCCATGTTCGTAATGATGCATGTTTTTTTTGGGAATAAAAATCCCCAAACCGAACTGCTGGTATATCCGAGCTGCAAGAAAATATCGAAGCTTCTCTTGCGTGCATCGCGAATACAATTGAGGTCGTAAAAGAATTGTCCTATGCTACCCATTCTTTCTTCCGGATCATTTACAACAATGCGATGAACACCATTGAATTCTGTTGATTGATAAGGATCCAAAAGCTTTGAAAATGG
>JBJOON010000029.1:0-16978 GCA_046051235.1 Bacteroidota bacterium | reverse complement strand
TGCAATGTTTTCAGTCCGCGCAATACTAAGAAGCTGTCTTGTGGACCCGGTGTTGCTCCGCATGAATTCGCTATGAATGCTAATTGCTCATACAAGTTGTCGTCGTTGGTGCACAAAGCGCCCATCACAACATCGCTGTGTCCGTTTAAATATTTTGTCGCACTGTGCATCACGATATCCGCATTCATGTCTAACGGATTTTGAAGGTATGGTGAAGCGAATGTGTTGTCTATGACAGAAATCAAGTTGTGTTTTTTTGCAAAGTCCACACATCTTTCAATGTCTATGATTTTCATCATGGGGTTGGTTGGTGTTTCCACCCACAACATTTTTGTCTTTGCGTTTACCGTTTTTTCCAGCGCATCGAAATCATGCATGTCCACGAAGTGAAACACGATTCCATATTTCGCAAAAACCTTGGTGAACATGCGGTAGCTTCCACCATACAAATCGTCGGTAGCAATAACCTCGTCACCGGGAACAAGTAATTTAATGATTGCATCTGCAGCGCCCATTCCGCTTGAGAAACACAAGCCATGTTTTGCATTTTCCAATTCAGCCAAACAACGCTCCAACGCAACACGTGTAGGATTCTTTCCACGCGCATAGGCATAGCCTTTGTGCACACCTGGCGATTCTTGTACGTATGTTGAAGTCTGATAAATAGGAGTCATGATGGCTCCTGTTGTTGGATCGGGCTCTTGTCCCGCGTGAATGGCTTTGGTTCCGAAACGCATGGTAAAATTTTTCCGCAATTTACACCGAAGCGCTCACAAACAAGCAGAACTATTTACACGTTCTTTTCAATATACTTGATGATTTGTCCTGCAATATCGACACCCGTTGCAGATTCAATTCCTTCCAGTCCTGGTGAAGAGTTTACTTCAATAATTAATGGACCTCTATCGCTGCGAAGCATGTCAACTCCGGCAATTCCCAATTTCATGGCATTGGCGGCCTTGATGGCTGCAATCTCTTCTTCTGGCGTGAGTTCAATGACTTTTGCTGAACCACCGCGGTGAAGGTTACTTCTGAATTCGCCTTCTTTCGCAGTGCGCACCATAGCACCTACCACATGTCCGTCTACCACGAACGCACGAATGTCCTCTCCACGCGATTCTTTAATGAACTCTTGAACGATGACACGCGCTTTCAATCCGTTGAATGCTTCGATTACGGAAACCGCAGCTTTTTTGTTTTCAGCAAGTACAACCCCAAGGCCTTGTGTTCCTTCCAGAAGTTTAATGATTACTGGAGCGCCTCCAACTTCCTTCAACGTACGTTCAACGTCTTTTGAATAGTTGGTGAATACCGTTTTTGGAAGACCTAAACCTGCGCGAGACAAGATTTGTAAGCTGCGCAGCTTGTCACGTGAGCGAACGAGCGCTTGTGATTCAACGGCTGTGAATACGTTCATCATTTCAAATTGACGAACGACAGCAGTTCCGTAAAAAGTTACCGAAGCACCAATACGAGGAATAACCGCATTTACACCAGTAATTTCTTCTCCGCGATAGAGCACTTTTGGCTTTTTCTTTTCAATAACTAAGTCGCACTTCGAGTGATCGATAACGCGAATTTCATGGCCTCTTTTGACAGCGGCCTCAACTAAACGCTTAGTGCTATAAAGCTTCGCGTTACGAGAAAGTACAACTAAGTTCATTGTGGGATTGTGTGAAGCAAAGTAACGACCTTTCTGGAAAGTAATTGTTAATCAAATGTGATTTATTTTACTTTTCAAGATGCACTGCAAGGTCCTTCGAAAGAGGAATTATTTGAAAAGATTTTTATTCAAAGTGAGGGTTTCTGGGGAGTTCACATGAAGTTTGGCGTAGTTCGTGGCGCCTTGAGACCATTGTTGGTACTTGTCATTGGTGAGATTCACGAAGAAATCTAACGATTCAGCTAATTTCCATGGGTTCAATGAAGTGGATTTGCCGGCTTGGGCCTCTTCGAGGTTTTTCCAAGGAGTCATATCGGAAATAACTACTGGGGTGCCGTAGGAAAGGGCTTCTGCTATAACATGCCCATAATTTTCACCCCGAGATGGCAAGAAAAAGAGATGAGCGTTTTCATAAAACAACTTTAGATCATCCTGATTTTTATGCCCGTGCAATTGAATTTGAACGGATGAAAAATCCAGTTCGGCATCAAGAATAGTTTTTACCAGTTCAGCATTTTCTCTTAGTCCAACGATATCCCATTGTATAGTCTTTCGTGGATTCCATTTGCGAATGGCATCCAGCGCTTCGAGATAGCCTTTTTCTGGACTTATTCTTCCTACAGTTAAAATTCGGAAGGGAGAAGAAAGTTCTTTTTTTACGTCGGTAAATGCGGCGTTTGAAATATTCGGAGCAATGCGAATGTTCGCTTTCGGAAACAATTGAAGAATTTCATCGCGCTCGATTTCACTGGTCGCATGCCAACAGATATTTCCGTATGTGTTGTTTGCTTTAGCAAAAAACAAAAACAGTTTTTTCTTGCATCCCTTTTGATTGAATGCTGCTGGCTTAAGCATCCCACGTGGAGCAAGAACAATCTGTTCAGACCATCCACTTTTCCGACAAACACTTAGCGGAGTTAGAGTGAATTTCGGAGACCACATGGAGTTCAAATAAATTCGATCGGGCTCTAGTTCTTTGTAAATCTTGAATATGAAATTTTCGGTTAATGATTTTTCATTTAGATAATACACCTGAATGTTTTCTTGAAAGCTTTGTAGCCAAGTGTTGGGTCGTATTCCGGCGTATGGTATTGTGCTGTTCAAGTCGGTATTTCTCGTCACGACATAGAACTTGTCTGAACTGAATTTCATTAAGGATATCAGCGATTGAATAGGACCACCGGCTTGCGATCCAGGATAAAACCAATCGGTGAATACTAGAATTTTCATTGCTCGAAGTTAATCTTGTTGTTCTTCATCCAATGGCCGAGCACGGATAAATGCCAAAATGAAATGAAAGACTTTTCTTCACTACCAAGTAGAAATTTACTCCAGGCTTTTCGAAGTACCTTTTCGTTTACCACACCAAGCTCATAGAGGACATTGAATCCCTGTTCTGTATAGTCACGTAATTCATTTTTCATCCAAACACTCCAAGGCAGCGTGAATCCCATTTTCTTTCTGTTCACAACTTCGTGAGGAAGTAAGTCGGAGAAGGTTTCTGTTAGGAATTTTTTGGGTGAAATGGGGTACTTCAATTCATAGGAAAGATGCGTAGCCAATTCAACAATGTTGTGATCAAGAAAAGGTACACGAATTTCAAGTGAGTGTGCCATGCTCATTTGATCACTATCTCGAAGCAACACATGTTGCATGTATGACTCAATCTCAGCAGCAGACACCCGATTTAATAGCGGTGCTTTCTTTTCAAAAATGAATTTGAAATTCTGTTCAATTTCGAATTGCTTTGTTTTCCGTGCCAACAATTCGTTGGCGTTCCAAACCTTTCGAACGAGCGGAAATGCATGCGCAAGATCTACTTGTCTTAGCCCTAACAATTCAGCTTTTTTCAAAAGTGATCGATTAGAGGAAAACGTGGAAAGCAAGAGTGAAGCAGATTTTCTTAATGGATAGGATAGTTTTAAAGCAAATGATTTTTCAATACTAGTCATGTATTGAAAGACCGGGTAACCTGCGAACAATTCGTCTCCTCCTAGTCCGGAAATGGCTACTGTAATACCTGCTTCCTTCGCGGCTTTTGAAACGGCATAGGTGTTTGGTCCATCTCCGCTAGGAAAGTCTATGGCCCCTATTGCAGCGGGAATATCTTTTAAGAATTCGCTTGCGCTGAGGTTAATCTCGTGATGATTGGTTCTGAATTTTTTCGCCACGAGTTGTGCATACTTTCTTTCGTCGAAGGCTTCTTCTTCAAAAGAAATTTGAAACGTATTTATTTTTTCGCTTCGAACTTCCGACATTAATCCAACTAACAAACTCGAATCAATTCCTCCACTCAAAAATGCTCCAAAAGGAACATCAGCGCGCATGTGTTGCTCAACCGATTCTTTCATGGTTGAGCGCAAAAGATCTTGAGCTGTTTTCTTATCGGATAGTTCGTAGTTCGTGTCGCTTAACAGTCGGTAATAGCAGTGCTTAGAAATTTCATTTCGCTTGAAATGCAGGTAGTGACCTGCCTCTAGCAGCTGTACTTTTTCAATTAAAGTATTTGGAGCACAGACGGTCTGCGTTTCTATGTATTCTTCAAGTGCCGAACGATTGAGTTTTCTTGGAACGAACTCACTCGCTAATAGCGCTCTCAATTCGGAGGCTATAAAACATCCTAGTTCTTGAATGGAATAGTACAGCGGCTTCATCCCATATCTATCGCGAACAACATACGTTTCGTTGGATGGAATGTGATGAAGAATAAACGCGAACATCCCCTTTAGTTTGGAAATGGCTTCCGTGCCATATTTATCGAAAAGTTCAAGAATAACTTCCGTGTCACTTTCCGTTTGAAAGGGCACACCTTGAAGCTCGTTGGCTTTCAATTCCAAATAATTGTAAATCTCACCGTTAAAAGCAATCACCCAATTTTTGTTGGAGGAGAGCATGGGTTGATTCGCTGATTTTTCAGTGTCGATAATGGAAAGGCGTCGATGACCTAGCCCAATTTTTTCATTGATGAACTGACCCTCTGCATCTGGACCACGATGAGCCATTTTGTTGTTCATGCGCTCAAGCACTTCCCGAACAGGCAGTGAACTTTTATATTGAATAATCGCGCTTATTCCGCACATGATTGCTCGAGCATTTTAGTGAATTGACTTACCCAGTAATCCGAAGAGAATTTCGATGCCATTTCGGAACTCTTGTTTCCCATAGTTTGAAGTTCTTCGTGTGAAGATTGAAATATTGTCAAAAGAATTTTTTTCAATTCTGTTGAAGAAGTTGGGTCGAACGAATAGCCATTCATTCCTTCTTCCAATAGATCTTGTTTTGCTCCTACGGCATTCGAAAGCAACAAAGGTTTTCCTAATGATGCCATTTCATGAACCACGACACCCCAAGGCTCGTAAAGGCTCGGTAACACGAAGGCTGTGGCGTTTTTGAGTTTTTTACTCAATTCATTCGGTTGAAGGAATCCGTGATGAATGATGTCCTCGCTTTCAATTCGAGAAGAAAATAACTCTCCTGTTCCGGCGATGTTTAATTTCCAACCCGAACGTTCATTCGGTGGAATGGAAAGGAATATTTCGCAAAGGAAGTTGATGTTCTTCGCCTGAATATATCTAGCAATACACCACAACTCTTTGCTTTCCTTTAAGTCAGTTCTATTCAATCGGAATGCATCTTCACAGGTATAGAACCCATCGAATGTTTGGAAAGTTGAAAAACCCAATTTACTTGCGGTTTGCGCTTGGGCGTTTCCTGGAATAAAAGCGAATTGAAACAGTTTTTTGTATTTCAATTTGAAATACAAACTTCCAAGAATAAACTTCAACGAATTCTTCCAAGTGGTGTCGAAGGCTAGAGCAGTAGGTTTATTCAATGCTTTTACGCACTCAAGATATTGCTGATCTCCCCAGCCGCTGCACAAGACAAATGATGGATTGAAATCGTGAAGAAACTTTAACGACAAATCTGATTTCGTCACTAGTTGAATCGACTCGTGAAATTGAAAAACGAAAGGCGCCTCTTTGTTTATGGGATAATGAACCACGAGCAACTTATGTTCAGGAGCTAGCTTATTCAAGCATTCAACGGTATAACCGGCCAATTCTCGATATAGAATTAGAATGTTCATACAGCAGCTTCTAACTTGGCTTTGGTCTCTTCTTGCGCTGCAAGTTCAATCTTGTTGTCTTTCGCTAAATAGAAAAACATCCATAAGAAAAAAGGAAATCCATTTAAAAAATAGTGCCCTTGTCTAGCTAAATAGAGAATGATAATAAGAGCGATTCCGTTAGACATTACCCAATGCTCTTCTGAGGCCGCTCGTTGTTTGAATATCCAACAGTTAAATAGAATATAAAACATCACAATCAAACCATAAATTCCCGTCTCTGACATAAGGCGAAGAGCCATTGAGTTTGCATCCATTTTATTGAATTCGATATCAACGGCACCGGTAAGATTTGTTAAGGAGTATTTGTCAAATGCTATAGGATGAGAACCTAAGCCAGTGCCAAAAAGAGGATGCCTTTTGAAATTTTCAAATGCAATGTGATAGTTGTTATAGAGTACAAAACTAGACCCATGAATATCGTAGCTTTTATAGTTCTGTGTTTCAAACATGGTAAATGTACCGTCCCAACGATCGGTGAACTCAGGTACGTTTTTGTAGGCGTAGTCGAAAGAGAAAATAAATAGCGGTACGAAGATGATTGAGTATTTCACCACGCCTAGATTGAGAAGAAAAAGCACAATAGCCACGAATATCCCGATAATTCCCAAACTTGAATAGGTGAGCAAGTAAGCCACAATAATTACAAGCCCGTGCCAGCGTTTAATAAAAAGTGTTTTTCTTGCGATGGTATTGTAAAGCGCCACAAAAAATGCCGGTGCAATAACCGCAGCGAAGTACGAGGGTTCTGAGAATACAGAATTGAGACGCAGTCCTATTCCTCCCGCAGTCAGACTCCATTTATTGAATATCCAAGTGTAATTATATCCTGGGGTAAACCCAACAAAGAAAGATATCAATTGAAAAATTCCAATAAAAGAAACTATTAAAGAGCCAATCATGTAGTAATTGAACAATTCTTTCAGCTTAAAATCAAATACTTGAATTACGTAGTGATAGAACAAGACGGAAGCAAAAAATCCCATGAAAATTTTTATAAACATGGTAGATGTATTTTCACCAGTTGCAACATAAACAATTCCTGAGATAAGCAAAGGGAAAAATAGATAAACCGGCCATTTCGGGAGACCGAATTTTGTAAAAAAAATAGGAAAGAAAATCAAAAATGCGATATAACTAATGTAACCTTCGAAAGGTTCTTTAAATAACACATATGATGAAATAAAGATGGTAATAAAAATAGATATAACTGTGAACCATCTAAACATTTTTATGGATTATTTCATTGTTATGGTAAGGTTGGGCATATCGATCTTTCAAACGAAAGAACTTTTTTTCAAAAAAATGATAACTAAACGAAGATAAGGCGATTGTTAATAAGAACGAAATCCCATAAAGAAGTATATGTTCAGAATTGTTAATGTCTTTTTTAAGTCCGATTGTTTTTTCAAGCAAGTGAATGGTAAAAACAATACACATAACATGAAACATATAAAACCCATATGATATTCTTCCAAGATAACGTAATACGGGATTATTAAATTTAAAGAATGTGTTTTCGTTTCCGGCAACATTTAGTATTATTATTAAGAATGAAATTGAAAATAGAAGATGCAAAACATCTTCTAAAAAAGTGGGAATGAAATAGATGAATACAGGGATTATTAAAACCGCAATTATTTGAGAAGGCAAACTATACACCACCTGAAGCAATTTATTTTTCTTGGTAAAAAGAATATAACCTCCTATCCCGCCAAATGCCATACATTCAAGTTTAGACATTGCCAAAAATTTCTTAAGCACGACAAGTGCTTCATTTTGGTAGAAGGGGAAGGTTAAAAGAAGGACTCCTTTTAAAACAATGATACTTATTGTTATCCAAAGAATAGATCTAATGATATTTTTACTTTTTCTTATTAGAAATGGCCAAACCAAATAAAATTGTTCTTCAACACCAATTGACCATGATTGCCCAATGTTGGGCACAGCCGTGGTATATATAGAGAAAGCAAGATTTGGCATGAAAAAAGCATAAAGAATGAGGTTTCCCCAAAAATTTTGATGAAAAAACACGTCTTGTCTGGGTATAGCAAAAACTGCCAAGTTTGGAAGAATAAAAAATCCTAGAATGAAAACGAGGTAGTACAATGGCCAAATTCTGAGCGCTCTGCGTAGATAAAATTTACCAATTCTAATTTTATTGGTATTCTCTTTCTCTTTCATGAGTAAGTATGTGATCAAAAATCCACTTAATACAAAAAAGAAAATAACACCTAAAGCACTGCTGTATGCAATTATGGGAGAAATGGGATCAATTTCTTTGGTTTTGACAGATAGGTATAAGTTAAACTTCGTTACTCTTTCTTCAGGGTCTATCCAATGACTTCCGTACCCAGTAAACTTTTTTATTAATTCTACATGGGTGAAGAAGACCGCAAGTGCAGCAAAAAATCGTAAGCTATCTAATCCCTTGAAATATTCTTTCTGCACTCTGTAAGAGTTTGTGGTGAATTTACGAATTTAAGTCACTTGTTGAAATTTTTCTGTCGTGTACTGAACAATCTTTGACCAAGTAAAATGATTTTTAATTGTGAGTAAGGCTTGTTTTGAAAGATCTATTTTATTGGTTTTTTCTAGTTCTAAAGCTTTTTCAAGAACTAACTTCAATTCGTTTTCGTTTTTTGTATCTATGAGAAAGCCATTTTTATCATTGATGAGTTCTTCAACAGCCCCGACACGAGTTCCAATTGGTATTAGTCCTCTACTCATGGCTTCAAGTATTACGTTGGGCATACCTTCAGAATGCGAAGGGCAAATAAGAAATGTGTGTTCGTCGTATATTTTGTTCAGTTCTCTCACATCTTTCACTTCTCCGTAATAGGTAATATTTTCTCTAAAGAATCTTTTTGAGTAAGGAATATTACCTACGAAAGAAAGATTAAGATCTGGTAGTTGTTTTGCAACATTTATCAATTCTTCAATTCCTTTTCTTCTCTCATATCTTCCTACAAATAGAAATTTAGAATTTACAGGATGTGTTTTTTGGTAGAGAAGAATATCATCATTGACTGCTCCAGGAATTGCTAGTATTCTGGACTTTGATACTCCGATTTTTTCTAGAATGGTTGTAATTTTCCCACCATATGAAACACAGTAATCTGCTTGATTCAAATTCCATTTAACCGGTGACCTCAATAAAAATGATTTCAACCGTTCTGCAAGAGAAGCTGGGGGTTGAAACATTTCAAGTCCGTGAAAATTTAAAATTGTTGGTCCGGTTTGAATTTCCCCTTTTTTCCTTAGTTGAAGTAAATTCCACCCGGTAAATCCTTTGATATAGATTACATCGAAATCTGAAAGTGAATCACGTAGAGCATTGGTTACTGCACATGAATACTGATAAGATTCTTTGATGTAATGTCCAGGTAATCCGCTCGAATTTGGAAAACGGAGGGATATTGCTCGCAAATTTTCACTATTGCTAAAGAGACCATTTACCTCAGTTTTTTTTGGGATGTCAGAATTCCCGTATATGCAATGGACCAAGGTTACATGGTTACCTAATTTGAGCAGTTCATTGCATAAATTAAAACTGTGACGTTGCATTCCTCCGGTTACAAAAGGAGTTATACCATCGGTGAGCAAACAAATTTTCATTATTTGGAATTTAGCTTGTTCAGTATCGTTTTAGCATTTGCTCTCCAGCTGTGGTTTTCAATTATTTTATTTTGAAAAGTTAGCGCATGAGTTTTGCTTGCATCAATATTAGTTAAAACTTTTTTTAGTGAAATTTGAAAAGAACTGTCTGTGTTTTCAAATAGTTCACCATCAGAGTCACTCATAATATCTGTGACTCCTGGTTTGTTTACTGCAATAACAATCTTTCCCATTGAGCCATATTCGAAAAGCTTAACAGGTGAGCAGTACCATTCAGTATTTGGAAGGACTACAATATCCATTGCACCAATGTAATCGTAAATCTCTTTTTTAGGAATTGAACCGGTGAAATGAATTCGAGATTCAATTCCAAGATTAAAAGCGAGAGATTTCAGTTCAGGAATAAGGTAACCATCTCCAACAATCAATGCGAATGCATTTGAGTTTTTTAATTTTCCAATTGCTTTTATCAAACGATCCACCCCGTGATACGGAAATATAGAACCAACAAAACCGATTATCGGTTCGTTTTTTATGTTCAAAGATTCTCTGATATCTTTAATTCGCAAATCTGAGAATTGTATTTCTTCTAGATCGATTGCATTTGGAACTACGAGACAATTATCCGTTGAAATTTGGTAGGATTGAATAAGATGATTTTTAAGTGAACTAGTTATCGGCAAGCAGAGTGAAGCAGATTTCAAAAGGTTTTTCAATTTCCGTTTTCCAAGAAATGAAAGCAATGAATTGGCATTTTCAAATTTTTTCACCTCATCTTCGAAAGGAGCGTTTATCTCGACGACGTGATTTATTCCGAAAGATTTAATGATCTTTGAGCTGCCGTTGCTCATCCAAGCTGAACGCTCGTAGACTAGATCTGGTTGGTGAACAATTATAGCATGCTTTAATTCTTGTGCTGCGAATTTATCGAAACGTAAAAGTTGAATTTCTTTAATTGTTCTCCACAGTATTTTTGGTGTAATTTTTTTAAGAAAATCTTTAATTGATTTTGAGTTTGTCTTTGATACTTCTGGAATGGGTTTATTTCCTAATACAAGTATTTCAACGATATGACCTTCTTCCCGAAATCCTTTTACCATTCCACGCATGTGACTTCCGTATCCCGTAGGAGCTTCGAAGTACAGCGTTGGATGTGGAGAATAGAATAAGATTTTCATTAATTACTCGAATGATTTCATGTGTTCTAGGATTCCCTTAACACGATATGAGAGTGAATTTTGTTCATCTGCTTTTTGTTGAAAGTCTGATTCACTCAGAGGAGTGTTTTTCATTAAAGCTTCAAAGAACTTACTCCAGGTTGTACCTCTGTTTTCTGATTCAATTGAATATTGAACTTCTCCGCTAGCACCAACGTATAAATATGGAGTTCCTAAAGTTTGGTACTCAAAATACTTAGTAGTGAAAAAATCTTTATTGTGTTCAGCCAGAAGAATTATACACCACTGTGCATGAGCGATTTTGTTGTCTATTTTTTTTCCAATTGAATCGGAAACATTGACACAAGGATTATACTTAAAGATGTTCTGAATTTTTTCAAAACTATTTGTGTGAAAGTTAATATTCAATCGCTCATACAATGCTGGGCTAAATTCTCTAAGTTTGATTAAATCCTGAGCCATCATTTCGAGATATTTTTCAGTATCTAGATAAATTTCACCTCCATATTCAATTTTTATTTCACCTGACGAAAAACCCAATGGTGGTTCTGTTATTTTCGGTTCTGTATGAAAATGTTTCAAATGAAAGAACTTGTTGTTTTCTTTATCTATAATTTTTTCCGAAGAAAAATAATCTAAAATTTGAAGAGCTGGAGCAGACATTACATCTGCATTTTCAACGACTATTTTTGCTTTGAGAATTTCTTCTTTTTTTTTCTCAATGCTCAAGTTGGGCATTCCGTAGTTTATTGCATTTAACCAAGGATCTCTGAAGTCAGCCCAGAACTTAATACTTGGATAGTTTAACTTCCACGAGGCAACTACTCTAAGAAGATCCCAAGGTGCGCCAGTAGCAAAGACCCAATTTATTGGATGTTTTTTAACTAGTTCATTTAGTTTGGGTTCAAGGTGTTTCTCCCACCCAAGGCTTATGTCATATGGCGTTCCTTTGAAATTTTTTTTCACAAAATTTAATGCTTTTCGATATTTTATTTTATCGAAAAAAAACGAAGGCTTTGTATGAAGTATCGCCGGATAAACTCGTGGAAGAGAGTGTACAAAAATATTCTCGTTTTTTACTTCGTCACTCCAAACCGATTTGTCGGTATCACTTAGCGCGTCAGCTTTAATCACATGCACGATACAATTTTGTTCTGCAAATTCTTTGGCTAATTTTCCCCAACGTCTTCCTCCAATTCCTTTGTTTGGTGGGAAGTCGTAATTAACAATTATGATATGTATTTTAGTAGTTGGCATTTACATGCTCGGCGACGTAAGCAATTTGTTCATGTGTTAATTCGGCATACATTGGGAGAGACAAAATTCGTTTTGCCAAGCGAGCGGCTACAGGGTAATCGGCCTCGGTATGATGAAAGCGCGAAGTGTAACAAGGCATCAGAGGCAATGGAATTGGATAGTGCACGGCAGTATCGATTTGTGCTTCTTTCAGTTTTGCCATCAGTCCGTCTCTGTCGTCATGTTGAATAACGTAGAGGTGGAAGACATGACGGAAACCTTCTCTTTCGATTGGTTTCACGACATTTTCACTTAGGAGTGAATGATACAGCTGTGCGTTTTTTCTGCGTCCTTCTGTCCAGGCTTCAAGGTGCGGAAGTTTTGTATTGAGCACAGCTGCTTGAATACCGTCCATGCGCGAGTTTCTTCCTTCGCGAGTGTGGTTGTGTTTTCCTTCTTGTCCGTGGTTTGCGATTGCTCGGGCGATTTTAGCGATCTCGTCGTGGTTGGTCACCATACCGCCCGCATCGCCGTAGGCACCTAAGTTTTTGCCGGGGTAAAAACTAAAACTTGCGGCGTGTCCGAAGGTTCCTGCTTTTTGTCCGTTTACGGTCGCAGCATGCGATTGCGCGCAGTCTTCTAGAACGAGGAGACCGTATTTGTTGGCAATCTCCATTAGCGCATTCATGTCAACCGGGTTTCCATAGAGGTGGACCGGTATGATTGCTTTCGTGCGTGGTGATATACGTTCTTCGATTTTCGAAATGTCAATGAGAAAATCTTCATCAACATCAACGAATACGGGAACACCTCCTGCTGTTGTAACTGCTTCTGCTGTGCTAATCCAGCTTATTGCCGGAACAATTACTTCATCGCCTGGCTGAATGCCCATAGAAACTAGAAGAATTTCCAAACTATCTGTGCCGTTAGCACAGGCTATGGTGTGCTTCATTCCCATGAACTCACTGAAGCTTTTTTCGAAAGAATCTGAAGCAGGACCACCAATGAAAGAAGTGTTTGAAATAATATTTGAAATAGCTTGATCCATTTCTGATTGAATGGATAAGTATTGTGCTTTTAGATCTACAAACGGAATATGCATTAACGTATTTTTTTTGCGGGATTACCAACGTAAACTCCCGGTTCATTAATATTTTTAGTAACCACAGCCCCTGCGCCAATTACAACGTTATCGCAAACGGTAACAGGTAATAGGGTAACATTTGATCCAATGGAAACGTGATTTCCAATTTCAGTAGAAGACCATTTCGATTTATCGTTTCCTGAAGGACCACCTTCTTTAAATAAATCATTCGTAAACATGACTCCATGTGCTATGAAGCAATCGGAACCAATTGTCACCAGTTCACAAATAAACGTATGGCTTTGAATGCGTGTGCGATCGCCGATTTTCACCCCTTTCTGAATTTCAACAAAAGGACCAACGAAGACATCGTTTCCGATTTCACATTCGTACAAGTTCAAGGGTTCAACAACGGTAACTCCGGTTCCGAACTTAACATCGCGAATTTGAGCGGTGTATTTTTTTACTTCGTTCATTGTAGGATGTTGGCGTAAATTTTTTCAATGGCATCAACACTTCGAACGCCTTCAATGCCTTCTACATTCTGACCAATTCCGGTTTGAATTTCGTTCACAATACCTGCAATTACTTTATCGTGGTTGCTGCTTGTGCCTTGGTATTTTCCGTAGGCATTTGGCTTGTCATTGAAGTCAATGTTGCTATCTAATTCATGTCCTTCAACATTCCAAAATTCAATTTTATTCAAGTAAGCACCGCCAATTTTGATGCTTCCTTTTTCACCAATAATGGTAATACTTCCTTCGTAGTTTTTTTCGTAAACACAGGTGGTCCAAACCAATGAACCGAGCGCTCCGTTTTCGAATTCCATAACAGCAACACCACTATCTTCGGTTTCAATGTTGTGATTTTGTGTAGCCGCTTTTGCCTTCACACTCACCACATTTCCACACCACCAAATAAGTAAATCAATGAAGTGACTCGCTTGTGTGAATAATGCTCCGCCCTCCTTTTGAATCTTTCCTCTCCAAGGAGAGTCGTCGTAATAACCTTGATAGCGATTCCACAACACGTCACATTTCACCATGAAAATTTTTCCTAACCACCCTTCACGAATGGCTTGATCGGCAAGGATAACAGGAACATTAAATCTGTTTTGTTTCACTACCCATAATTTTTTTCCGCATGCCGAAGCCGTCTCGTTCATGCGATTCGCTTCTTCAACGGAGAGAGACATTGGCTTTTCCACCAAAACATTGAAACCCGCTTTTAAAGCGGCAATGCTTTGCTCGGCATGAAGAGCATGAGGTGTAACAACATTGACCACATCGGCCTCTATACTCTTAAGCATTTCATCGAAAGATGAGTACACAGGAATGTTTCCGTATAATTCGGAAAGTGCGAGCGCCGTTTCAATTTGGCTGTCGCACAACGCAACAATTTCTATTTCAGGGTTGGCATCTAGGACTGCGACATGACGCTTCCCAATACTCCCGCATCCTATTACTGCAAATTTGATTTTCATCGCCTGCAAAGTAATCAATCATTTTTAATTCGCAGCAACATTTTCTTTCAGGAATTCTTTTAAGTGATACTTTTCTAAATTACATCTGACAAAAAATTCTTTGTCGCTTTCCTTGTTGGCAAGGATAATTGCATTTTCTAATGAGGCATAATCTGAAATACATAAGTTATGAAGTGGACTCCCTTCCAACGGAAAAGATGAGGCTACTGAGGTTCCGATTAAACACTTGTATCCCAAAGCTAATCTCTCAAATAGAATTGTCGAATAAGCCATTAGTCCAATATTCACAAGTGAAAAATTCTCGCTTGATTTCATTTCTATTGGTGCAATTTTTGTGTTTGTACCCGCGAAGAAATTGGAATAAAAAAACTCGAATTCGTTATCTAGTCTTTCTTTTGGGTGAGGGAAAATGAGCAATTGATATTCAGGATGTGCTTTTAAAAACAACCTTAAGCTTTCTAACAAAAACATTTCATTTTCTTGAATACCATGTCCAAATTCTGCATGGTCTGCTTTTCTTCTAACCCATTCACCGTGCGAATAGAAACCAATTGTATCGCAATGTGCAATAGGCGAGTTTTTGTAATGGTGCGCATATGTTAAATATCTTTCTGGGGGCCAATGTAAAAGCCTCGAGACATGCCAATTATTAAAATGTGGTAATTCTTCTAATTGATAGGCACTCGAGAGCACCACGTCATTTGCAATCATAAAGGTGTGATGACCTGTTAGAGGACCGGATGAAGGTATTTTAGTGACTTTAATTTTTCGTTGCATTAATAAAAATGCAAGTGCATTGCTATCTTTGTGTTGAGAGGAAATCCATGATTGCCGACCATTCGATCACTTCGCGAATAGAAAGAGCCAGGTTGATTCTTCTCGAATCCAAAATGCATTTCAATGAAATTCGAAGAGCGAAAAAGTGAAATTGCAAGGGAATTTTTCCAATTTGAAGTTTTTCTCTTACAAGAATATGAGCCTGCTTAACATCTGTATTTGCTTGCACATACTGCAGCGCAATTTCCCTCTGATTGGAGGTTGAAACTAGAATACAAGCAGAGAATGGTAAATTAGGTTGCGAAGTTTTTTTTCTTGCTAGAATTCGTTTCCATTCTTTAAATCCGATCAACTTGTCTTTTTTAGCTTTCTTTGGAAGCCGATAAGTTAAGTCGTTTAGAAACCTCTCTTGTAATGTACTCATTTGAGTGTTAACTGAGGCCTTACCTTTGCTGAAAAGAAAGGATTTGGCAAATGCAATTGCTTCATTTAAATTAGATTCGGACTTCATTCAACAAGTGTAGGAAAGATTCTAGATTTTCATTCCACCCAATTACCGGGTAATTAACTTTTTTTGAAAGTTGTTCACTTGCGGCTTTGGCACGAAGACCACTTTCGCACAAGAGAATACATGGACCGTTTGACTCTTCTATAGCTTTCCTTAATTCAAAAGGAGTAATGATGATAATATCCGAGGGAAGGTCTTCTTTTTCACCAAGATAGAAAATTGAAGTGTCGCAATTTCGGAGTAATTCTTTGACAGTAGTTTCAATCTTTTTTGTTTGAAATTTCGGTTCGAAATGAAATCGGGACCACATTCCTGAAATTCCGTCAAAATAATCTATGGCCTCAATAAACGCGCAAGGCGATAAGGTTAAAAACTGAAGGGCTTGATGGGCAACATGAATGCCCACTTCGGCTACTACGGTTGGCCAGACCCCATCTGTTGCACAGTCTCGTTCAACTTTACTTGAGTCAGAGATATGTCCAAAAAGCTCTTCAGCGGTTATACTGTTTAAATGAACAAAAGCTGATGACCCTGCGTTCATTTGTGCTGCTGCATAGAAAAAAGGAATATGCTGTTTCTCGAAGTGCATGGCTAATTCCAATTTAGTAGCGAGGCGATCAGTAAAATCGAAAGCCAGATCGAACAAATGCTCTTTATTAGAATCATCAAACATACGTTCTTCACTGATAACGTTTGCCTTTGGAAAATGATATGCACAATATTCTTTCAGAACGAGTGCTTTGTTTCGTCCAATATCATTGGGCGAAAAGAGGTGTTGCCTGTTTAAATTTGAAGTTTCGACAACATCGCCATCGAAAAGGGTGACATTTCCAATTCCTGAAGAAAGCAAATAGGGAAGTGCGGCATGCGTAAGTCCACCACATCCTATAACAAGGATACTTTTCTCTCTTAAGTAATCTTGGTCCCAAGTCATTCTTTCAAAAGGTGTGATTTTCAATTTGCAAGATAGTTTAAATGGGGCATTTGGGAATAATTAACGAACAATTTAGTCTGTTAACTAGCTGAAAATCAAAGAAAATAGAAAGAAATTTGGCTCGAAAAGCAAAAAAAAGTGCGTACGTCATGAAAAGTTGTACTTTTGCGGCTGTATTTAACCTTTAAAAACATCAAGACAATGTCTGAAATTGCACAAAAAGTTACCGAAATCATCGTAGACAAATTAGGTGTTGAAGCATCTGTAGTTACTCCAGAGGCTAGCTTCACAAATGATTTAGGAGCAGATTCTTTAGATACAGTTGAACTTATCATGGAATTTGAAAAGGAATTCAACATCGCTATCCCAGA
>JBJOON010000028.1:0-15394 GCA_046051235.1 Bacteroidota bacterium | reverse complement strand
GGAACGCGCAAAGAAAATTGGATTTCGAGGCATTCAAATTGGTTCCAACATTAACGGAGCAAATTTGAGCGATGAAAAATTTCTTCCGCTCTGGAAAGCATGCGAAGACTCAAACATGTGTGTCATGGTGCACCCTTGGGAAATGATGGGCGAAAACGACATGAAGAAATATTGGTTGCCTTGGTTAGTGGGTATGCCTGCTGAAACAACACGCGCCATTTGTTCGCTCATTTTTTCTGGTGTGATAGAAAAATTTCCGAAGCTTCGTTTTTTGTTCGCGCACGCGGGAGGATCATTCATTCCAACACTCGGAAGAATAGAACACGGATTCAATTGTCGTCCCGATTTAGTTGCGCTGGATAACAATGTTCCACCGAGTCATTACTTGAATAAATTCTGGATTGACAGCGCAACGCACGATGCTGATTTGCTTCGTTACATCATGACGAAACAGTCAACCGAAAAAATTGCGCTTGGAACCGATTACCCTTTCCCATTGGGCGATTTACACATTGGACAATTCATTGAAGAAATGCAATTGGAACAATCAGATTTGGAAAACATCATGCACGGATCAGCCTTGCAATGGCTCGACCTTCCAAAGAGTATGTTCTAATTGAACTTCTTTCTGTAAATGGTTTCGTTCCCAACTTTATCCACAACTTTTAATACGAATTCACTCGTTTCATTTTCAATAGGCGTTAACGGAATTTCAACAGTCACCACATTGTTTTTCGCATCATATTCATAATACGCCCATTGATTACTCCACGTGGGGCGAATCGACTCTAGGCCACTTAATCCATCGGCAACTCTAAATTTCATTTGCGCAACTCGATCTGTGTCAAAGAAGTCTTGCGAAACAAATTCTACTGTTGGCGGCATTGAATCTACTGCATACGTGAAGCTTCCGAGGTTCGATGAACTTGCCACAATGAAATTCCCTTCAACATTTCCACCTATGGATTTTCTTTTGGAATAGTTTCCGTGCATCACAACAACTTTCTTCCTTTGCTCAGGTGTCATTTCATTCAGATTGAATAGAATTTTCACCGGCGAGAAAAGTGCCACACCTTCATGTCCAAATTCAACAACCGGGGGCATGAGCGAATCGAACACGGGTTCAAAGAGCAGCACACTTGCATCATCGAAGAGCGATTCTTTCTGGAACACGATCTTACCTGATCTCGTTTGAATAGATTTCTCCTGTCCAGCAATTAGTTTTATTGCATTCGCATGTGAAGGAGAAACAGGCTGAACAGCTTGAACAAAGCCAACGGCAGTAGCCACATTCCCTTTCCAGTCTTCTGTTTCAAAACGAATGCTGTGAATGAGTGAATCTCGAATTTCAATAGGAACATAGAGCATACTCACCTCTTCCTTCAGCGGCGTTTGCTTTGGAACCGAACAGCGATACCATTGTCCCGACTTCGACTTGTAAATACCCAAAGGGACAAATCCGTTTACAGCCTTTGTTGTATTGAAATTCACCGCCCGAATTTCCATTCGGTAAAATAAATTTCCGTCTACGAAAACCTTTAAAGACTTCACTCCACAATCACCACTTCCACTTAGATACCGATCAACAATGGAAACGGCCAACTCCAATTTTCCGGGCTCTATCTCAAGCGGCAAGGTGTCCGACGCTCCTCTTCCCGTTACAAAATGTCCGATCGACGGAAGTTGATTCGTTTGAATCTCACTCGCTTCAAAACCACTCCATGCGCTGAACGATTCAAAAACAGGAGCCAACGTATCGCGAACAGGCAATCCAAAGCGCATGGGGTCTAGGCATTGTTCGGTTCTACTGTCGCGTACCTCGAAGTGCAAATGCGGACCACCACTTCCACCTGAATTACCGCTCCAAGCGATGTGTTGACCACGCTTCAAATTAATCTGTCCCTCTTTCAAATACCAGTCGACTTCGTACGATTCTTTTAATTTATGTTGAAGTCGAAGCAAGGAATCGATTTCTTGATTGAACTTTTGAAGATGCGCGTAGACCGTAACGTAACCTTCCGGATGAGTCACATAAATGGCCTTACCGTATCCGAAAGGTGAGATTTTTATTCTGGAAACGTATCCGTCGGCTGCACAATAGACCGGCAAACCCTCACGCTGTTCAGTGCGTAAATCCATTCCTGAATGGAAATGATTCGAACGAATTTCAGCAAAGGAACCTGCGAGTTCCAAGGGTATGTCTAAAGGCGAACTGCATGTCCATTTTTGTCCCTGTGCAAAAGTCGCAGAAAGCAAAAAAAGGAGAATCAAAAATCGACTCGAATTCAAATTACTGAAAACCATGCCGCAAAGTGCATAGAAAAAGCCTTCGATTCGATTCGCGGAGTTTATTTTATTCACAGCCATTGAGGAAAAAAAGCGAACGTCCTTGGGCTGATTTTGACTAACTTTGTAATGCTTCAACAAAAGCTATACGTATTTATGGAATCGGCTCAACACTTTGAAACACTTAGGGCAAAAATTCACGAATTGGGTGAAGCCAAGCGCAATGCAGTAAACGCATTGGCTAAGGTGAACGAAGAATTGGCTTCGGTATACAAAATCAACAAAGGACTTCAAGATCAGATTGAAGACTTAAATGTTAAAATAGAAGAGTTAGAAGCAAACCAATCGTTGAGGAATGAAACACAGATAGATCATGTTCATTCAACTAAGCAGAGAATCAACGCTTTGGTAAAAGAGATAGATGAATGTCTTTTACTATTAAACAAATAGTGGAACAATGAGCGAAATAACCTTACAAATATCCATTGCAGGTAAAAATTACCCTCTATCGGTGAAGGCTTCGGAAGAAGCTGCGATACGTAAGTCAGAGGCGCAATTGGAAGAGGCCGTTTCCATGTTTCAGAAAAACTATTCGGTAAAAGACAGAGGAGATTTACTAGCCATGGCGGCTTTACAAATCATAACTAAACTAAACAACACCCCAGCTCAGGTAATAGAAAAAACCGTAGAGGTCGTGGTGGAAAAGGAAGTCATTGTTGAGAAAGAAGTTGTGATTGAGAAAGAAGCTGCCGCACCCGATTATACCGAGCAATTCTCAGCATTAGAGAATCTCGTAAGCGGATATCTGGCGAACTAGTCCACTATGCTCTCCCCCTCTGCTTTAGGAAACGGACCCGAACGTCCGCATGTGGAACACTAATACTTTATGTCGTATGGAAGGCAGTGTATTGATTATTGTTTGCTCAATTACCGGAGTAATCAGTGGTGCTCTTCTTACTTATTTCGTTTTAAACGGTGCCTTAAAGTCTAAGAAAGACGGCATTCTTGAAGAAGCGAAGAAAGAAGGAGAAACCCTTAAAGAGAAAAAAATTCTTCAAGCCAAAGAGAAATTTTTGGAATTGAAGTCGCAACATGACCGTGAGGTTGGCGAAAAAAACAACAAGGTGAAACAAGCAGAAGATCGCGTTAAAAATCGCGAACGCGAAATTTCACAACAACAAGAACAACTGAAACGCAAAGAAAAAGAAGCCGATGCTCAAAAAGAAAATGCGACTAAGTTGATTGAATTGAATGAAAAGAAATCTGCTGATTTAGAAAAATCACAACAGAAAATCATTGCACAACTGGAAGATCTTTCTAAACTTTCTGCTGACGCTGCAAAGGCTCAGTTAATGGAAATGTTAAAAGAAGACGCACGTAATGCATGTGCTTCACAAATTCAAGGTATCGTTGATGAAGCGAAATTGAAAGCCAATCAAGAAGCGAAGAAGATTGTTATTCAAACCATTCAGCGCACTGCCGTTGAGCATGCTGTTGAGAATAGCGTTTCAGTTTTCAATATTGAAAACGATGAAATCAAAGGCCGCATCATTGGTCGTGAAGGACGTAACATCCGTGCGCTTGAAGCAGCAACAGGAGTTGAAATTATTGTAGACGACACCCCTGAAGCAATTGTCCTTTCTTGTTTCGATCCGGTTCGCAGAGAGATTGCTCGCCTATCGTTGCACCAATTAGTGACAGACGGACGTATTCACCCGGCGCGTATTGAAGAAGTTGTAGCGAAGGTTCGCAAGAATATCGAAGAAGAGATTGTTGAAGTTGGAAAGCGTACCTGTATTGAAATGGGCATTCACGGTCTTCACAGCGAATTGGTTCGCATGGTGGGACGTATGAAGTACCGTTCATCTTACGGACAAAACTTATTACAACACAGCCGCGAGGTAGCCAACCTTTGTGCTACCATGGCAAGTGAATTAGGATTGAACCCGAAAGCTGCTCGCAGAGCAGGATTGCTTCACGATATTGGAAAAGTTCCAGACGACGAAAGCGAATTACCACACGCAGTGTTGGGTATGAAGCTAGCAGAGAAGTACGGTGAAAAACCAGACGTCTGCAACGCTATTGGCGCTCACCACGATGAGGTTGAAATGAAAACCTTACTTGCGCCAATCATTCAAGTTTGTGATGCTATTTCAGGAGCTCGTCCTGGCGCACGTCGCGAAGTGGTTGAAGCTTACATTCAGCGTTTGCGCGATTTAGAGAACTTAGCGTTAGAGTACCCTGGCGTATCTAAATCATTTGCTATTCAAGCGGGTCGTGAGTTACGTGTAATGGTTGAAGCTGATCGCGTAACAGATGAACAGGCCGATGCATTGGCTATCTCATTAGCGTCTCGTATTGAAACTGAAATGACTTATCCTGGCCAAGTGCGTGTAACGGTTATCCGTGAAAAACGTGCTGTAGGTATTGCGAGATAATCGTAAATATTAGACGAACAAAAACGCCCGCGAATGCGGGCGTTTTTCATTTCAATTTAAATCAAATTAACTTAGGGCCTGAGCCAAGTCTGCAATAATATCCTCAGCGTTTTCAATTCCAACACTTAAACGAATCATCCCTTCTGTTATTCCCATTCCAATTTTATCTTCATCTGGAACATCCGCATGTGTCATGGAAAACGGATGCTGCGCCAAGCTTTCGTTACTTCCTAAACTAACCGCCAACTTAATTAGCTTGCAACTGTCTAGGACATGAAAGGCCTCTTCTTCACCACCGCGAACAGTGAAACCAATCATTGCACCTGGAGCTTTGCATTGCTCTTTGTAAATAGCAATTTGCTGAGGTGAATTTGTTGGCAGTCCAGGAAAAAACACTTGTTCAACTTTCGTATGATTCAACAAAAAAGCAGCAACGTCTACTGCATTTTTTGTTTGTTGATCCATGCGAATCTTCAAAGTCTCAATGCTTCGAGTGAGCAACCAAGCTGTGTATGGCGCAATCATGTTTCCTAAAAACGTACGCAAGGTTTTAATAGCTGTAATGTGCTCCTGTTTTCCAACCGTAACACCAGCAATCAAGTCACTATGTCCGCTTAAATACTTCGTTGCGCTGTAACACACAACATCTGCACCCCACTCCATTGGTTTCTGCCAGATTGGGCCCATGTACGTATTATCTACCGCGTATAAAACTTTGTTCCCTGAAGTGGCTTCAATCTTATTTCTAAATTCTTGAATGGCCTTTAAATCGAACAAATGGTTTGTCGGGTTTGCAGGTGTCTCTGTGAAAACCATTTTCACACGACTTAATTTATTTTCTGCATGAAGACGATCGTACAACTCATCTAAGGAATCATTCGGCCCAAAAGACTCCCATTGAATTCCAAAATCAATCAATACCTGATGAATGAAATGATGCGTCCCTCCATAGGTTGGATGGCTGCATACTAAAATATCGCCTGGACGCAAATACGCCAACATGGTTGTTGCAATGGCGCTCATGCCACTTTCGAATGTTGCTGCCTCATCAGCGCCTTCCCACAATGCCAAACGTTCTTCTAAAATTTGAAGATTCGGATTGTTCAATCTGCTGTAGATAAGACCTAGCTGTTCGCCTTCATTCATAGTGTCTTTGCCATAGGCTAGTGCAAAAAAGCGCTTGCCTTCAGCCGCGGTATTGAATACGAACGTCGACGTTTGAAAGATCGGTGGCTTCACTGATCCTTCGCTCCATTTTGGATTGTAGCCGTGGCTCATCATCCATGACTCGGGGTGTTTCTTTTCCATTTGACGAAAATACGAAATGTATGCGCTATCTTTGAGCTTCGAAATGCGATTCGTACACCCCGAAATACTTTGGGCCCTTGCTGCACTAGCCGTTCCGGTTCTTATTCACCTCTTTAATTTCCGTAGGTATAAGAAAATTGCCTTTTCAAATGTTTCCTTCCTCAAAGAAGTGAAATCGGAAACCACCAAATCTTCTAAAATTCGTCACCTGCTCATTCTGCTCTGCAGATTGCTTGTCTTTGCTTCAATAATATTCGCCTTTGCTCAACCGTTCTTTCCAACTGCCTTAAGCGAAAAAATGAATGGCGCCCGCGCCGTTAGTGTATACGTAGACAACAGTCTTAGTATGCAAGGACAATCAGACGGTGTTTCTTTTTTAGAATCCTCTAAACAAAAAGCAAGTGCTATTGTAAGTTCCTTTTCGAACAACGATCGCTTTCAGATTATCTCAAATAATTTCAAAGGAACTGATCAACGCTTGCTATCGAAAGACGAAGCTTTACAAACCATTCAAAGCATTTCCTTCAGTCCTGAGACCAAACAACTCAGCGCTGTATTCGAACGTCAGCGTGACCTACTCGGTAAATCTGCCGCTGATATTCGTCTCTATTATTGGGTTTCAGACTTTCAACGAGGCACAAGTGACGTCCAAGAAATTACAAATGCACAAAACGAATTTGTTACAGCCATTCCAGCCACATTCGAGACGCAGAAAAACATTAGCATCGACTCGATCTATTTCTCAACACCTCAGCGTATTCTGAATAATTCAGACACGCTTTTAGTTGTCATCCAAAACCACAGTGCTGAAGAAGTGAGTAACATTCCATTGAGTGTGGAACTCGATGGAATTCAAAAAGCAGTCAGTAGCGTAACACTTTCAGCGCATGGAATAACGACTATTCCAGTTGCCTTTAGCACAATACAAACCGGATTTCACTATGGAAGTGTGCGCATAAACGACTTCCCGATTGTGTTCGACGATGTCCATTATTTCGCTTATGCCATTGCCGAAAAAATAAATGTTTTGAATATTGTTGGAAGTGAACAACAGAACATTGCTCAGCTTTTTGCCGAAGACCCGCAATACAATTTCAATTCTGTTAACGCTTCCTCCGCAACAAGTGAGGCTATTCAATCTTCGAATTTTGTAATTCTGCAGGGTGTTCAATCGCTATCACCGCAATTGATTGGCGATCTTTCTTCCTATGTTGAGCAAGGCGGTAGTGTGTTTGTAATTCCTCACTCCGTTTCAGATTTATTGTCATACAATAATTTCTTAGGAAGGTGCAATGGCGTGCAGCTCGGACAAAAATCAAACACATCGCTTTCGGCAACTGTACTAGATTTAAGTAATCCGTTTTACAGTCCTGCGTTCGAGAAATTGCAAAACAATGCTTCATTGCCGTCTGCTACCTCTCATTTCCCGCTGAACAATAGCAATCTCCAATCTATTCCGCTTATTTCATTTCAAGACAACACACCACTATTAGCGTTAACGCAAGTTGGAAAAGGCAGACTCTTCACATGTTCTGTTTCAACATTAAAAACAGAGAGCACATTTCTTGCACACGCCTTGTTTCCCGTAAGCTTGCTTCGTGCTGCGGAAACAAGTGCCAGTGCTCAGCAATTGTACTACCAGTTAGGAAAAGAATCGTTCTTAACATTAAGCCATACTCCCGCTACAGCAGAAGGACTGTTTGAAATTAGCAGTACGAATAATTCCAAAACATTCATTGCGCAATCGAGAAGCGTTGGAGGTTCAACAGAAGTTTTTCTTCCGACTGAAATGAATGAATCAGGCTTCTTTGTTGTGAAAGAAAACGATTCGAACCTCATGCCTGTTGCCATGAACTTCAATAACAGTGAAAGCAACACGGAGCTTCTTACTTCAGAAGAACTTACTAAACTTGCACAACAAGTTGGATTAACTGAATTCTCATTCAAAGAAGCGAATGCAGAAATGCTTCAATCTTTAGCAACAGAATTGGGTGGTGGAATTTCTTTGTGGAAATACCTCATTTATGCTGCGCTGTTGTTCCTTGCACTAGAGATTATTTTGATTAAAATTTGGAAGTCGAAAATATGAAAATACTTATTCAAAACGCCAAACTCTTCGCGCCACTTTCGAAGCACCATTTAAAAATAATGGATGTTGAAATTACCAACGGTCTTATTTCGGCAATAGGAAAAAACCTTCCTGTTGGAAAATCAAGTGTTGTTGCTGGAAAAGATCACTTCCTTTCTATCGCTTTCACAGACCTACGCGCCAACTTCGGAGAGCCTGGATTCGAGCAAAACGAATCGTTACGTTCGGGAATAGCCGCAGCGAAAAAAGGCGGATACGCTCGTGTGTGCCTCATGCCATCGCTCATGCCGGTGACAGATAACCAAGGAGCCGTTCAATTTTTAACAAAACAAAACACAGATACTTTTCAAATTCTACCGTTAGGTTCTCTTTCAAAAGAAATGAAAGGAAAGCAACTAACCGAATTTGCAGAACTACAACGCGCAGGAGCAATCGGTTTTACAGAAGATGAGCACGCTGTATCAACGGAACTTATGATGCGTGCATTGGAGTATTCAAAGCAAACAAATACGCGCATTTTCGTTGCACCGAACGATTATTCGGTTCACCCAAAGGCACAAATGCACGAAGGGAAAACCAGTGTAAAAATGGGATTGAAGGGAGCGAGCGAATTAAGCGAAATCCTTCGCATTCAAAGAGACTTAGCCTTATTGAAATACACTGGAGGAAGCCTTCACTTCTATAGCATCTCAACAGCAAAAGGCTTAGACATGATTCGCAAAGCCAAGAAAGAGGAACTGCAAGTGACTTGCTCCATTGCAGCGCACCAACTTTCCTTTACGCACGAAGACATGATTGATTACGACAGCAACAAGAAAGTCTGGCCACCGTTCAGAAGCAGTGCCGATAGAAAAGCGCTAATAACTGGTTTGGCAGACGGAACGATCGATGCTGTTGAAAGTCAACACACACCCCATGCAATAGAGAACAAAGAATTGGAATTCGAATATGCGCACTTTGGAATAAGCGGGATTGAAATCGCTTTCCAAACCATCTTCAGTGAAGTGGGCACAGAAATTCCGATTGAAACATTGCTTGAGAAATTCACGATAGGTGCTGAATTCTCTGCCAACATACCTCCTATTCAAATGGAAGTTGGGGAACCGGCTCGCTTGATACTCATTTCAACCAAAAGAAAAACTTCGGTGTCGAATACAGCATGGGCTTCTCGAGGCAAGAACACACCATTCTTCAACTCTGAATTAAACGGTGCCGTTACCTCGCTAATCGATTAAGCTTGTCCTTGAGGACCTCCGAAAGTCATGGGAAATTGCACGTCGGTCGCACCTTCCTTAATGACCCCGTTCTGAACTTCGAACTTCGAAATGTTCTCTTGCAACGCTTTCATTAATCGCTTGGCATGCTGAGGTGTCATAATAATTCTCGACTGAACTTTCGCTTTTGGAACATTTGGCATTACGCGAATGAAATCGAGAACGAATTCAGAGTTGCTGTGTGTTATTACTGCAAGATTTGAATAAGTGCCTTCCGCAATATTTTCAGTTAACTCAATGCTTATTGGCTGAGGTGCTTCGTTGTTGTTTTCCATATTAAATAATGTTTTTCAATTCGTCTAAAGTATCAATGGTAAAGGTAGGAACATAGTTGTGACGTACAGATTTCCCGTCGTGTAATTCCGCCAAACGTTTTTCTGTGGCCGTAAAAAAGACCTGATCTATTCCAGCATTTCTCGCGCCCAAAATATCTGCATCCCAGTCATCGCCAATCATAAGTGCCTCTTCAGCGGTGCAATTCGAGCGTTGAAGCGCTAAATCAAAAATAGCTTGATGCGGCTTTCGTACCCCTGCCTCTTCGCTGTAAACAACAGTTGAAAAGTAATGTTCTATTTCCGCAGCTGCCATTTTAAATCCTTGAACCTCGATAAATCCGTTGGTTAAGATAACATGGGTATACTTGTCCTTTGATAATTCTAAAATTTCACGGGCTCCTTCAATCAGATGGGGAAGTCTGGGGCAGATAGCCAAAAAATCGGTAGCGAACAATTCTACAAAATCTAAATCATACGTGGCATTCACTTCATCGAACAAATCAATGAATCGCTTATTTCTCAGCTCTTCTTTAGCAATTTTCCCTTCACGATAAAGCGCCCAAACACGTTCGTTGTGCTTCGGGTAACATCTTAAAAATTCCTCTTGTGATGTGTTTTGAAAATTGCTCGATTCATATCGCTGAAAGAGTTGCTTCAACGCAATGGTGGTATTTCCATTTAAATCCCATAGGGTTCCGTCTAAGTCCCAAAGGATTGCTTTATACTTTTTCATTTAAAACCATTTGATGTAATAGGCTGTCGATGAAAGAATGAACGACCAAATCATGAATCCACATATTAACCAAAGTGGCGTGAATCTGTTGTGCTTAAAAAATTTAGCGGCAAGAAGTGAAGTTATTGGAACCGAGATGATTGCTGAAATCGCTATGAAACCAACGAGCCCGAATTTGTTCTTAATGTAAACAATTCTCCTTCTGCCCTTGGTAAATATTGGCTTAGGCTTTTTCGATTTCCAGTGGCTTGTCCATTTAAACAAGTAAGTTCCTCCATAGTAAAACATAAGCACTCCAACTGCAGCTCCTGTTCCTGTGGTCAATACAACTTCTCCAAACTGAATGCTTTCTTTACCCGTTGCATAAATGGTAAAAGGCGTAATGACAAATTTCACTACCGCTAAAAAACCATACAATATGAACTGGTAAAACTCCATTTAGTGTTTCATTAATTTTTCTGCGGCATCTAAAAGTCTGTTGCTATATCCCATTTCATTGTCGTACCAGCCAACAACTTTAATCATATAACCGATAACGGAAGTTAACTCCGCATCTATAATACAACTGTGTTTATTTCCAACAATATCTCTTGAAACCAAAGGCTCGTGTGAAACTTCAAGAATACTTTGACGAGTATTCGCCCAAGCCTCAAACAAGTCGTTCACTTCCTTTGCAGTTGTTTTACTTCGAACCATAAATGTTAAATCGGAAAGCGAACCGTTAGGAACTGGAACACGAATTCCACACCCTCCCAACCTTTCACTTAAGTGCGGAAACACTTTCGTTAAGGCACGTGCCGCACCGGTTGTTGTAGGGACTATCGAAGCTACTGCTGCTCTAGCCCTGCGCAAATCCTTGTGCGGTGCGTCGTGCAGCTTTTGATCTCCGGTATAGGAGTGAACCGTAGAAATATAGCAACTCTCAACTCCATAGGCTTCGTCAATAATCTGAATCATTGGCGCAGCATTGTTTGTTGTACAAGAAGCACATGAAATAATTTTCTGATCGAAATCTATAGTATGATCATTCACACCCACGATCCAAATGGGCATTTTGTCTTCGCTTGGTGCAGATAGTAGAACTCGTTTCGCACCATTGCCTATGTGCTGTTGACACAGCGCTTCCGTTTTCATTGTTCCAGTGCATTCGAATACTAAATCAATACTCAACTCATTCCATGGATATTTGGAAAGATTTTGCAAAAACACAATTTCATTTCCGCCAATACGAGCTGTGTTAGCAGTAATAACTTCAATTGGCATCTCGAATACCCCTTGTGTAGAATCGTACTTCAACAAATGCAACAAAGTCTGCATGTCAGCAAGATCATGTATAGCAACAACATCTAGTTCATTCCTCCGCAAAGCTTCTTTGAGTAAAGTCCTACCAATTCGACCAAATCCGTTTATTGCAGTTCTATACTTGCTCATTTCCTAATCTCTGTTGCTTCTGACGAAAGTAAGTCAATAAAGAGAAACTTTCATATAAAAAAAGTCCCATACAGGCAGACCTCAAAAGTTTAGACACTTTTTATTCTTATTATCTCATCAATAAAGAAAACACTGGTATTCAAGAGTCAATGCATTGAGTCTTATACAAAATTGAAATTGCGAGATAGGACAAGCAGAAAAAAATTGGAGTTGCGCTTTCAAATAAAGAAAGACGATTAAATGATTGAAAACCTATAACGAAGTACTGGGATTTATTTTGAGATTATAAGTATCTTCTCACTGAAGTTGCTTTTCTAAAATCTATTTTACTTAAAAATGAGCTCAATAAATGAGTTTATACCAAAAATCGCCAAATACATTAAAAAAAGACAACCCTGAAAGAATAAATCAGGATATAAACGAAATGAGCACGATACAATTTCGCGCTCATTACAATAGAAATTAATTACCAAATTAGTCTAAACTATTGGTCCATTGGAAGGACTTTTCAATTTTTGATTCCAAATATCTTTTTGAAATTCTTCGAAGTCTCTGCCGTTTCTTCCCAAGGGAATAAATTCACCTTCATGGTTTTTGGCTTCTGACCGTTTGGCATCTTGAACGTCTTCGTTACAGTCTTAGGCGTTCTTCCCATGTGACCGTAACTCGCTGTTTCCTTGTACATAGGTGTGCGTAAGTTGAAACGTGTTTCAATTTCATACGGTGTCATTCCCACATTCTTAGAAATCAAAGATGCAATCTGACCGTCGTTCATTGCAACGCGAGCAGTACCGTAAGTATTCACATAGAATCCTACTGGCTTGGCTACACCAATGGCATAAGCCACTTGAACCAACACTTCGTCGCAAACACCCGCTGCAACCAAGTTCTTGGCAATGTGACGCATAGCGTATGCTGCACTGCGATCTACCTTACTTGGATCTTTTCCGCTAAATGCTCCACCACCGTGTGCACCCTTTCCACCGTATGTATCTACAATAATCTTCCTTCCAGTTAATCCAGTGTCACCGTGAGGACCACCAATTACAAACTTTCCAGTCGGATTCACGTGCAACGCATACTTTCCATCAAACAACTTCTGAATACGCTTCGGTTGCTTCTTCATTACACGAGGAATTAAGATCGTGCGAACATCTTCTTTGATCTTCGCCAACATCTTCGCCTCCTTGTCGAAATCGTCGTGCTGTGTACTCACCACAATCGCTGAAATACCCATTGGCTTGTGATCATCTGAATATTCAATCGTCACTTGGCTTTTCGCATCTGGACGCAAATACTTCATTTGCTTTCCTTCTCTGCGAATGGCAGACAATTCACGCAACAACGAATGTGCTAACTCCAAAGGAAGCGGCATGTAATTGTCGGTCTCGTTCGTTGCGTAACCGAACATCATTCCTTGGTCACCAGCACCTTGGTCTTTCTTGTTCTTCTTGTCTACCCCTTGATTAATATCTGCAGACTGTTCGTGAATGGCAGATAAAATACCGCACGACTTTGCTTCGAACATATACTCACTTTTCGTGTATCCAATTTCAGAAATGGTATCACGAATAATATCCTGAAGATCTACATAAGCCTGTGACTTCACCTCTCCAGCAACCACCACTTGTCCTGTTGTTACCAAAGTCTCACAAGCCACTTTCGACTCGGGATCTTGAGCTAAAAACGCATCAATCAATGCATCTGAAATTTGATCGGCTACTTTATCTGGGTGCCCTTCAGACACAGACTCTGATGTGAAAAAATATGACATATCTATTTTAATTATTTTCTGTTTAATTTGAATTCAATGACTCACTCCATTTCGTTCTAATGGGTGGTGTGAAGTCTGGATTCGGCGTTTGCTCTGGATCATATCCGAACAGCTTGTTTTCTTTAATCAAAGTATCAACGTATGTTGGCACCATTTCTTCCCAACCATCGTGCGCATTCTGAATGCGTTCCAATGCATCGCGGGAGTATATTGAAAGAACATCTGGATTGTATTCCGCGATATCTACAATACGCTTGTTGTCTACCATATAGCGGAAGAGCGGCAACAAACGCGGATGAACGGGACAGTTCTCTGTCGTGTACAAGGTGTTTGTCTTCTCGTCGAACCAAGGGTATAAATATATTTTCAAATCTCTGCTAAAGAGAATTCCAAATGCAGCCAAAATTCCGCCGTTCAAATTGCGGTAGTATTTCTCGTCGAACAATTCCACCAGCATGTTCGTACCCATGATAATACCCATACGTTCGTTGGTGTATTTCGTGAAATACTCTGCTAGCTTGTAATATTTCGAATAGTTCGAAACCAATACGGTTTGTCCAAGTGAACACAATATTTCTGCGCGATCCAAGAAGTCTTGCTCATCGATCTCTCCCTCTGAACGCAAGTTGTTCAAGGTTATTTCAAACAACACTTGCACTTTTTCTGAATCTACTTTACGATCGGCTTCAAACATCTTCAAGCCTTTCGCAATCATGTCAATGTTAACCTTCGTTACCGGTCTGAAAGAACCGCGCAATGCCAAGATATGCTTCTTGTACAGAACATCTGCTGCTTGTAAGTTCTCTCCATCCGGAGAGAAAATAACCGCTTCTGTCATTCCGTTCTTCACGAGTTGCAACGACATTAATCGATTGTCTACATCATCGAAATCGGGCCCGCTGAATTGAATGGTATCTATTTCAACTTGATCGCGATTCAAATTATCATACAACGAAAGCAATAATTCCTTGGGCTGCTTGAACGTATAGAAACAACCGTAAAGCAAATTCACTCCAAGTGTTCCAACAGTAGCCTGCTGGAGAAGTACATCGCTTTCATGCAAACGCGCATGAATAATAACAACATTAGGCTCTCTGTTTGCAGCTGATTGAAACTTCACTCCCATCCATCCGTGACCTTGAATGGTCTTTTGGAAATTAATGGTTGCGAACGTATTTGCGTAACTGAAAAATTCTTTGGTTGGATGATCGTCGCGATTCAATCGCTCTTCAATCAGTCGATACTCGTGATTGAGCATGTTGTCAACGCGCGCTTTGCACACGTATCTTCCCTTCTCTTCCTTCCCATATATGGCATCGCTGAAGTCCTTGTCGTAAGCGCTCATCGCCTTAGCAACGGTGCCGCTTGCGCCACCCGCACGAAAGAAATGACGCACGACTTCTTGTCCCGCACCAATTTCTGCAAACGTTCCGTAGATATCTTTGTTGAGGTTAATTCTCAACGATTTCTGAGCAGGCGATAAAACAACGCGATCCAATTCCACTTTCCTAAAGTTTATTCAAAATTAAAGCACCTTTGGCTAAATGTCTTAAGAAATATACAAAAACTTTTACCCTCATTTCGAGCGCATGGCCTTCTCTAAAGCTTCCATGGCTACAAGCGTTGCAGGGCATCTGTGCAAGTTGGCGGTATACACTTCTGTTTGATCGAAAAAATCTATTCGATACATGTTCGGAAAAGTTGCGCAATCGTGCGGACGCAATTCGTAAACCCCACACAATCCCTTTTCCATATCGAATAACTGACAAGGCTGCGTTGTGTTTAC
>JBJOON010000027.1:0-15794 GCA_046051235.1 Bacteroidota bacterium | reverse complement strand
GAAAAAATATCCCACTTGTGAAAGACGAGCGTTACAGGTATTCGATAAGCTTCGGCGGTAACTAAAAAACGATCAATGAATCCGGGTGTTGTTTGCGGACGATCTACCGTCACCAACAAAAACGCTCGCGTAATATTCGCGGCAATGATTTGTGCTTCTTTCGAAAGGTTTACCGATTTTCGAATGATATAATTCGTTCTGTCGTGAATGCGATGAATGCTCCCGTTACCGTCGCTGTCCATTTCAACATCTACATAATCTCCAGCAGCAATAGGGTTTGTAGTGCGTAGGCCTTGAAGTCTAATTTTTCCGCGCAGCGAACACACCACCACTTTTCCGTCTATTAAAACGTCGTAGAATTTACCTGTTGTTTTGAATACCAAACCTTTTTTCACTTGTCTAAGGTAATACCTTTCTATATTTGCCCCGTTCTCTTAGGGGTGCCATTCGGAAAAAAATGGCTGAGATTATACCCTTCTTGTTTCAGAACAAGAGGAACCTGGGCGGGTAATGCCGCCAAGGAAAATATGAACAACGTGCACTTCAACCCCTGTCGTGCACACAAATTATAAGACATGTTAAAGAAATTTATTTTTGTAAGTGCTTCACTTTTTGTCGCGGCGTTTTCAATTGCGCAAGAGAAAATTGACACAACAGGAGTTCCCGTTTTTGTGTTGGATCCTGTAAGTATTCGAGACGTTTGGTCTGCAAACAAAACGGCACCTTTTGCGGTGACCAATCTTCTTCCGAAGGATATTGAAAAAATTAACAATGGAGTAGATCTTCCTTTCTTGTTACGTTTTACTCCATCCTTGACTGTTACCTCCGATGCTGGAAATGGAATTGGTTACACAGGTTTGTGGATTCGTGGAAGCGACCCCACGCGCGTGAACGTTTCCATTAACGGAGTGCCATTGAACGACCCTGAAAGTCAGCAGGTGTTTTGGGTGAACACACCCGACTTAGCGTCTTCAACTTCCAACATTCAAATTCAACGTGGAATTGGAACCTCTGCAAACGGAACAGGATCTTTTGGTGGAAGTATTCACTTGGATTCGGATACCGATTTAGAACGGAATTTTGTTCGAATAAATACAGGAGGAGGTTCTTTCGGAAGTGCTAAGCTCATGGTTGAAATAGGGAATAAAAGGAGCCCGAAGTTCGAATACAACCTTCGCGTGAGCAGCATTCAATCGAACGGGTACATTGATCGTGCAGAGACCCGATTGTTTTCTTATTTCACGAAAGGAAAATGGAAATTGTCTCAAGAAGAAAATCGCAAGAGTGAATTGACCATTTTTGCTTTTGGTGGAAGGGAAAATACCTATCAAGCTTGGAACGGAACTCCCTACGAAAAACTCTTTGGGACGGCTTCTGACATTTTGAACTACGCAGGAAGGAATGGATTGTCGCAAGCCGATACGGATAATCTTTTGAATTCAGGAAGAACATACAATGCGTATTTGTACGAGAACGAAATTGACAACTACGAACAAGATCATGCGCAGGCACATTATTTTTCATCGAATAAAAAGAATGGAACAGTGCGTGAGTTCAGAACTGCTTTCCACTACACACACGGTCAAGGTTATTTCGAACAATTCAAGACAAATCAAGATTTAGCGAATTACAACTTGCTGCCGGAAATTGTAAATGGCGACACCATTACTACTGCAAATTTGGTTCGCAGACGGTGGTTGAACAATAATTTTTATGGAGTTACAGGTTCGTATGTTTTGAAGAAAAACAACTTCATAAGCACAACGGGATTTGGAGCGAATCACTACAGCGGACAGCATTATGGAAGGGTTATCGCAATGGGAGAGCCGTTGGTTTTTGATGTTGATCATGAGTATTACTATGGACAGTCAGATAAGTATGATGCCAATGTTTTTTCAAAAATGGAGTGGGCAGTGGTTCCTAATAAAGTTATGGTTAACGCCGACTTGCAAGCACGATTTATTTCTTACGTGACAAAGGGAACAGATAACGACCAGCGCGTTTATGATGTGAATATGTCTACCCAGTTTTTCAATCCGAAAGTAGGTGTGCGTTATTTCATGAATAAGTCTGTTTCTCTCTATGGTTCAGTGGCTCGTTCAGGAAAAGAACCCAATCGAAATGACTTTGTAGATGCGCCTTTCGGTAGAACTCCACAAAATGAATACATGACCGATTATGAAGCTGGTTTTCATTTCGAGAACGATAGATTGTTTCAATTGGATGTGAATGTATATTCCATGAATTACGACAATCAGTTAGTGTTAACTGGTGCTGTGAACGACGTAGGTGCTCCCCTGAGAACCAATGTGGCTAAGTCTTATAGAAGAGGTGTCGAGTTCAGTTCTACCGCTTACTTTAATCAACAGCGTCTGAAGGTGAATGGGAATATTACTTTGAGTGAAAATAAAATCATAGATTTCCAAGAGCGCATATTCAATTACGATACGTATGCTGAAGAAGTGATCGCCCGTGGAACTACGAATATTGCTTTCAGTCCGAATATTGTTGCTGGATTAACGGCGCAATATCAGGTGTTTCCGCACGGATGGCGCATGACAATGAAGCCGGTGAGAAAGCAATTGTATTTCTTGTTCAATGAGAAATTTGTTGGGAAACAGCATCTCGATAATACAGGAAGTAGCACCGCTGTTATTACTGCTTTTGCCGTTTCAGATTTCGGTATTCAATGGGATTCGAAATACGGTCCAAAGCCTTCAGTGAAGATAACTTTTTGGGTGAACAACGCTTTCAATAGAATGTATGCGAGCAACGGTTACGCCTTTTCATACATATACGGAAGCACTGTAACAGAGCGCTTTTATTATCCGCAAGCGGGAAGAAACTACATGCTGAATTTCTCCTTCGAAATAAATTAGCGAATCGTCACTGAAGAGTTTTTTCCGTCCATACTAACGGTCACGTGTTCCTTCAGTGTCGTTGATAATTTCAATCCGACAAAATCTGCTTTGATTGGAAATCTGCGGTGCTTTCTTTCCACGAGAACTGCAGTGGTTAGTCGATGTATTTCTTGCGAAACAAGAAATGATGAAGCGTGCATGAGTGTTTGACCAGAATTGAAGACGTCATCAATCAACACTACGCATTTGTTCTTTAGCGCAAGGGGAGTAGAGAGTTTTGCAGTTCCTATTGGATGCTCTTTTGAAAGTTGAATGTTGCTGATTTCGCAAGGAATAGAAACGATTTCCTTGACTAATTCGAACAGTCTTTTCGAAACAGCAGCTCCGTTGTTTTCAATTCCAATGAATACAATGTTCTTCTCGTTGTAATGACGCTCTGCTATTTCGTAAGCCATACGTGTGAGCTTTTGCTCTATTTCTTCAGCGTTGATTAGTTCGGAATTCTGCATGCCCAAAATTACACTTTTTTAGTGTGAATTGTTTCAATTCTTATTTTAGTGTGAATAGAATAGATACATTCGTAAAAAAAACGACTATGTCACCATACGTTATTCTCGCTATTGCTGCGCTACTTATTTTTTCTGGGTTAAAAACAGTTCAGCAAGGGAATGTTGCTGTTGTGACCGTTTTCGGCAAATACAGACGCGTTCTTCGCCCGGGATTAAATCTTCTGATTCCATTTATTGAAAGCATATTCAAACGCATTTCAACACAGAACCGTTCGGTTGAATTGGAATTTCAGGCTGTTACTATTGACCAAGCGAATGTTTATTTCAAGAGTATGTTGTTGTTTTCGGTGCAGAATGAAGAGGAAGAAACTATTAAAAAAGTAGCCTTCAAGTTCATTGATGAAAAGAGTTTGATGCAGGCCTTAATCAGAACCATCGAAGGAAACATTCGTGCATTTGTTGCTACAAAGAAGCAAGCCGAGGTATTGTCGCTTCGAAATGAAATCATTGATCATGTGAAAGAACAAATCGATAATGTCATTGAAGAATGGGGATATCATTTACACGACTTGCAAATTAATGATATCACTTTCGATGAGGCCGTTATGCGCTCCATGAGTCAGGTGGTTGCTTCTAGCAATTTAAAGGCTGCAGCTGAGAATGAAGGTCAGGCCCTATTGATAACAAAAACAAAAGCTGCTGAAGCAGATGGAAACGCTATTAAGATTGCTGCTCAGGCGGAAAGAGAGGCTGCACAATTGAGAGGTCAAGGGGTAGCGTTGTTCAGAGAGGAGGTTGCCAAGGGAATGCAGAATGCGGCTCGTGAAATGCAGCAAGCGAATTTGGATACTTCTATGATTATGTTTTCAATGTGGACCGAGGCCATTAAGAACTTCGCAGAATACGGAAAGGGGAACGTTATTTTCCTTGATGGATCTCCAGACGGAATGCAAAAAGTAATGAAGCAAATGATGGGAATGGATACGCTTTTAGATAATTCGAAGAAAGTCTCAGGAGAGCAGAAATAGGCTTAAAATCATTATTGTTAAGAGTCCAAAAAGTATTATCAGTATTTTTCGAAGGCGGGTGTTTCTTTTTTCGGAAATAATCCGATTGAGTGAATTTTGAAGCCCAACTATTGGTGCTCCTTTTTCTTTTAGTTTTTGAACGCAAATTTTTACAAGGCTTTCGTCTTTGGACAGTACTGCTTTGCCTGCTAATAATTGATAGTGCCTAATACTGATTTCATTCAAGAGATTTTCATACTCTTCTCTTTCATCTGCAGATAGGTCATTACTGCAGTTTTGAATCGCTTTTTCTGCACGGTAGAGATTACCCTCTTCAAGCCAATGTTTAATTTCCTGTACCCGATTCATTTTAATTCTAGAATTGAAGCAAATGAATTATTTTGAAAACCCGTAAACTACGGAATTCGAGTGAAATGAGTTCGGAGCGAATTTTTCACCTATTTCAGTTAAGTAAGAATATGGTAATCAGTGCTGCACGGAATGAAAAAACTGAGGTGGTTCACCTATTTTGTGGTAGCTGAATCAATGGAAACATTGTTTGATTTAAGCTTACTATTCATTTTGTATATAAACATGCGCTTATCTGTTTCCTGTCTTTCTCTATTGAAGGCTTCTTCTTTGAAACCAATTTGATTGAAAAAAGAATTCAATCTTTTTATACACTCGGCTCTTTGCTTCTTTTGGTTTTCGGGTTGTTTGTTTTCTAAACCTAACCAGTCGTTTAATTCAAGGGTTGTCGCATCTTGTTCGGTGAATTTCCGAATAACAATATAATCTGCTGAATCGATAGGGTACATAGCACCTTCGAAAACGACAGTGTTCAAAATGGAAAGGTCCAGTTTGACGGAAGAATGGAAATTCGAAGTTTCTGAGTTGATTTTGATTGAAGATCTCTTTCTATTGTAAAAGAAGAAAATAAGAAATAGTCCGAAGGCAAATCCGAGAGCACCTAGGAGCATAGAAAATTTGAACGAAACAGTTGGCGCAGCTCTGTCCAATAAATCCGAAGATTCCAAAGGTTTACCGGTTGCCTCTTCCCATGAGATAGAATCGACATTCTCGAGCGTTTCCATATCAAGAATTTTAAGTCCGTAGGAATCGGAATAAATTTGTTCATTGGCGGGTAGTTCTTTGAAGAATCGGAATAATCTACTGTTGTTTTTCGAATTGTAAACGTTGTAGTTCAGTGTTTCAAAATTGAGAAACAAAGCCGTTGAATCTGTGCTAATGGGTTGCACAAAGCATCCTACACTTCCGGCCAAAGTAGAAAGGCGGTAGTGCATATGGTATTTATCAATTAAAACCGAACTTAGTTTGCCAATGTTTTCCCATTTCATTTTGAGCAAATCAATTTTATAGAGGCTGTCCAGAAATATTCTCTGCTCCCCTGTAGATTGGTTGTAAATACAATTGCCAAAAGAATAAAGGGAGTTTTCTTTTCTGTTGAAGAAGGCCAGGTTACCATTGAAGGGAAGGTCTCTGTCACTCGGCTTAATTTGCCAATCGCCCAGATGCTCGTGAAAATAAACAAACATTCCATGACTTCTCCAGAAACCGTATCCACCATATTTCATTAAAGTTCCGTTACAATCGAAAAGAAACGCATTGTAGTGATAGCCTTCCAATCGCGTGTTGTCAATTCTTTTCCAACGTCCATTTTCTTCCGTGAAAACTTGGCCATCACCATTTCCTATGGCATACCACTTTCCATGAGAAAGTATGAGCTGATAATTGTTGTTCGGCTTGGCTTGTTGGGCTGAATCTAATGTAAAGAAGTTAAGAAGCTCACGATTAGGCTTAAGGTGTTTCAATTTTTCAGGCACACTTTCTTGAGCGCTTGAAACAAAGCAATAAAAAGTTAACCAGAATAAAAAGAATATACCTTTCATTTCCTAAGCGCAAAGTCCAAAGGTAATTTAGGTCGAAAGTAAATTCAGAAATGTTAAAAACTAAATGTGATGTTTATTTCTTTTTTGTTTCCAATAGAATCATTCCGCTTAAAGCGAACAGCATAATTGAAAAGAGCAAATGCAGCGGTTGCAACGCTATGGGCAGGCCTAAATAGGCAAGGCCCATACCGAAAAGAATTTCAAATCCAATTACAACGAATAAAAACAAAAATTTTCTTGGTTTTATTTGAAGGCGGTTGTACTGAAGGTACATCATTATTGTCAAAATGACAATAAGGATTGAAAAACTTCGATGTATTTTGAAACCCACTGGTAGATTATCTACAATGAAGTTTCGTGCAACACCGTTTTCAAGGAGTAAGTCAACAGATTCTCTCACTTGTGTACCAAGTAATAGTTGAACCAAGTGAATTAAAAAGAAAAAAGAAAGGGCTTTACGAAGTGTTGATGGTATTGTGTAATTACCCGTTTCATTGGTTCTGCGAATGAGGAATAAGAGGCTTAATAAAATACCTAATGAACCAACCATGTGTAAAGTAATGGTTGAAGTGTTGAGGTTTTTGTCAACGACCATTTTACCCAACCAAGCCTCGAAAAGAATCATGACAATGGCGAAAACTGAATACAGAACCGGCCAATAGTCGTTTGATTTTTTGTAATAGAGCAGTGCGAAGAATGTCATCACGAGAATTGGTAATCCCAATAGTCCCGTGAGGAGACGATTGATGTATTCTGTCCAAGTGTGAAATGCATTGAACTCTGCGTATTGATGTTTGGGATATACTTTTAACGCAGCTGCACTTCCAAAATTGGTTTTCCAGAATACAGAAGAGTAATTGAAATTTTGTTCGGCTATCCAAAGTGTATCATGATAAATAACCATTTGGCCTTTGGAGTATGATCTTCCTTCTTCTAGAGATACAGTAGAAACTTCGGTAGGAGGAATGTAATAGCCGAAGCATTTCGGCCAATCGGGACAACCCATTCCGCTTCCTGTAATGCGGACGAAACTCCCGGCAATAATGATTAAGAACATGCAGATGAGACCAATCTTACCTGCTGTATTCAGTCTTTTTTTGGTTTGTTGAAGGGTGGGCATTATGAAGCTTTGTGCGAAATTATTTCAGCTTTCACAACGTGGTATTGACCATCGGCAATGGTGTTAACGATATTTGTCATATCTGTTTCTTTCACGACATTCGGATCGAACTCTACCTTAACAACATTCACCTCGCGATCTTCAACGAAGTCTAAAGATGTTGTTACGACGCCATTTAATGTTTGAAGTTCTTTCTGAATTTTTCCGCCGCATCCAGCAGCGCAAGTCATTCCGCTAATTGAAAGAACCGCTTCTGTTTTGTTGGTTCCATCTACAACTGTATTTGTTGTTGCGGCTGGCGTTGCTTCAGCGTTTGGCGTTGCGTTGCCGCAAGCGAATAAAACAATTGCCAAAAGGATGTACAATAAATTTTTCATGGTGCGAAGATTAAAAAAAAGGACTTTAACAAGTCCTTTTCTTTTCATTATTAAAGTGATTTTCTAATTAAGTTCAGTGCGCCACCTGCTTTGAACCATTCAATTTGTTGGTCGTTGTAGGTGTGGTTAACGTGAATGTTTTCTTTCGAACCGTCTTCGTGAACCAATTCTAAAGTCAATGGCTTTCCTGCGGTGAAATTCACTAAGTCAACGAAATTGATTTTGTCGTTTTCTTGAATTTTATCGTAGTCTGCTTCATTTGCAAAAGTAAGTGCCAACATACCTTGCTTCTTCAAGTTTGTTTCGTGAATACGAGCGAAGCTTTTCACAAGTATCGCACGAACGCCCAAGTGACGTGGTTGCATAGCAGCATGTTCACGTGAAGAGCCTTCACCGTAGTTGTGATCTCCAACAACGATTGAAGGCATTCCAGCCGCTTTGTATGCGCGTTGTACGGTTGGTACTTCAGCGTATTCGCCTGTGATTTGATTCTTCACTTTATTTTGTTCCCCGTTGAAGAAGTTAGTTGCACCAATTAAAGTGTTGTTCGCGATGTTGTCTAAGTGACCACGGAAACGCAACCACTGTCCAGCCATAGAGATATGGTCTGTGGTACATTTTCCTTTTGCTTTAATCAATACACGTGCGTTTTCAATGTTCGTTCCGTCCCAATCAGAGAATGGAGCTAACAATTGAAGGCGCTCGCTATCTGCAGCAACTGCTATTTCAATTGCACTTCCATCTTCAGCAGGTGCTTGGTATCCGGCATCTTTCACATCGAAACCAAGTGGAGGTAATTCATACCCGGTTGGAGCGTCGAACATCACTTGCTCACCTTTCGAATTCGTTAACGAATCGGTAAGCGGATTGAAAGTTAAATCTCCGGCAATTGCTAAAGCTGTTGTGATTTCTGGAGAAGCCACGAATGCCAATGTGTTTGGATTTCCGTCTTGACGAGCAGAGAAGTTTCTGTTGAATGAATGCACAATGGTGTTGCGTTCTTTCTTTTCTGCGCCTGCTCTTGCCCACATGCCAATACATGGTCCGCAAGCATTTGCAAATACTTTAGCACCAATCTTCGAGAACGTTTCAATAAGTCCGTCACGCTCTATCGTGTATCGAACCTTCTCTGAACCTGGTGTAATGCTAAATTCAGCTTTCGGCGCAATACTTTTTTCTGCCGCTTGTTTCGCTAAAGATGCAGCGCGTGAAATGTCTTCGTAAGAACTGTTCGTGCACGAACCAATAAGTCCAGCTTCAACTTTAGTTGGCCAATCATTCGCAGCGGCAGCTTCTTTCATTTTAGAAATTGGCGTAGCCAAATCTGGAGTGAAAGGACCGTTGATGTATGGCTCTAATTCGTCGAGGTTGATTTCCAACACTTGATCGAAATACATTTCAGGATTTGCATAAACTTCAGTGTCTCCGGTTAAATGCTCACGAATGTTGTTCGCAAGATCTGCAACTTCAGGGCGACCTGTAGAACGCAAGTATTTCTCCATGCTGTCGTCGTAACCGAAAGTAGAAGTGGTTGCTCCAATTTCAGCACCCATGTTACAGATAGTTCCTTTTCCTGTGCAAGACAAAGAAGTAGCACCTTCACCGAAATATTCTACGATGCAACCGGTTCCACCTTTTACAGTAAGGATTCCAGCTACTTTCAAAATAACATCTTTAGCAGAACACCATCCGCTTAATTTACCGGTCAATTTAATACCAATCAATTTCGGGAACTTTAATTCCCAAGCCATTCCAGCCATAACGTCCATGGCATCTGCGCCACCAACACCAATAGCAATCATACCCAATCCACCAGCATTTACGGTATGGGAGTCGGTACCAATCATTAATCCACCCGGAAACGCATAGTTCTCAAGCACCACTTGGTGAATGATACCTGCGCCTGGTTTCCAGAAACCAATGCCGTATTTATTTGAAATAGTTGAAAGGAAGTTGAATACTTCGTTGTTTTTAATCAATGAATCGCTCAAATCGGTTGTAGAACCCACGCGTGCTTGAATCAAATGGTCGCAGTGAACAGTTGAAGGAACTGCTACTTTTTTTCTTCCTGCTTGCATGAATTGTAAGAGAGCCATTTGTGCAGTAGCGTCTTGCATTGCGACACGGTCTGGAGCGAAATCTACATAAGAATTTCCGCGTTCGAAAGCCACGTCAGATGCGCCTTCCCAAAGATGTGAGTAAAGAATTTTCTCGCTTAATGTTAGCGGTTTTCCAACTACTTTTCTTGCGTTTTCCACTCGTTCAGCAAGTCTGCTGTAGTGGTTTTTAATCATGTCTAGGTCGAATACTTGACTCATTATATGTAGATTTTTACGCTGCAAAAATAGTTAGGAATCGAGCGAATTACAACCCTACTTTTGTTTTATGCTTCGCGTTTTATCGACATCTTTCAAAGAAAACATTCAAACCGCCATAGGTTCGGTTCGAAGCCAGAAGCTGCGAGCTACTTTGACAGTGTCGATTATTGCAATCGGTATAACGGCTCTAGTCGGAATGATAACAGCAGTGAAGTGTATCGAGCGAAAGTTGAGTGAAGAATTTTCAAGGCTGGGTTCGAATACTTTTTCTATTCGTTCGGGTAATAATGCCCGTCAGGGAATGCGCAGGGGGCAAAGCAGTAAAAAAGTCGAAGTAATTTCTTATGACGAAGCTCGAAAATTTCAAGAGTTGTTTAAGGAAGAAGCGACAGTCTCATTAAGTGTTTTTGCCTCAGCAACTGCAACTGTTTCAAGAAATGCACTGAAGACTAATCCGAATGTTACAGTCTTAGGGTGCGATGAAAATTATTTTGAACTTTCTTCCTATGTATTGAGCGATGGACGGAATTTCTCTTCTTTCGAATTGAAAGACGGAGCCAATGCAATGGTCTGCGGCGCTGATATTGCGAAGGAACTTTTTAAAGGAGGGGTTTCTCCGATTGGACAAACTGTAGATGTAAGTGGAAGGTCATACGTGATTGTTGGTGTCTTGAAGGCCAAAGGAAATACGTTTGGTTTCGCAGGTGATAACCAATGTTTAATTCCCTTGACCAATGTTCGAAAGACTTTCGGTGATGCGAATTCCGAATATCAAATTAGCATAGCAGTGAAAACAGCGAAGCAATTAGAGTCAGCAACGGAGAGTGCAGTGGAAGCTATGCGCGTAGCGCGTGCCGATGGCCCCGGTGAAGACAATTCGTTTGAAGTGAATATGAGTAACGGACTAGTTGAACAGTTACTAGGTTTAATTTCAGGAATTACACTGGGTGGAATTTGTATCGGAATAATAACACTTATAAGCGCGGGTATTGGTCTTATGAATATTATGCTTGTGTCGGTGACCGAGCGGACGCGTGAAATAGGAGTCAGAAAATCAATTGGCGCAAGTTCGAAAATTATTCGCCAACAGTTTTTAATTGAAGCGGTGTTGATTGGTCAAATCGGCGGCTTTATTGGAATAGTGTTAGGTGTTTTAGTTGGAAATATTGTGTCTGTGGTTATAGGGGTGGGGTTCACCATTCCTTGGATGTGGCTATTTCTAGGTGCAACAATTTCCTTCATAGTCTCGGTAGCATCTGGATATTATCCAGCAAAGAAAGCTTCGAAGCTCGATCCGATAGAAGCTCTTCGATACGAGTAATAAAAAAGGCCACCCGAAGGTGGCCTTTTCATTTCAGGAAGAAAATATTATTTCTTAACTGAAAGTGTTTTGGTGAACATTCTAGATCCTCCGATTACAAGAGAAACTTCGTAGTTACCAGCGTTCAATCCAGCAACGTTTAAATCGAAGTTGTTCATTCCTGGAGTGTATTTACCTAAGTTTTTGAACTCGATTAATTTACCAGTGATGTCACGTACTTCGTAAGCAACGTTCGCAGCAGAAGTTAACTCGAAATTAACGCGAGTTGAAGTCACAGCTGGGTTTGGAGCGAATTGGAAGAAAGTTAGGTTATCAGAATTGATTTCGTCTACAGTTACTCGCTCAGAAAGAATTAAGCGAACTGCAGGAGAGAAGCTTTGGCTTCCGAACCATACGAATGAACCGTCACCAGCCATTTCGTAAACAGAAGTTGAATTGTCAGTATCGCTGTTGTCTTCAGCAGCAACTGTCAATTGTAAAGCGCTAGTGCTTTCATTCAATACACCATTGAAATAAACGGTTCCAGGTAGAAGATCTATTGGCGCGTCGAATGGGAAATATTGGTATCCATTATCAATCCATCCTGCGTTCAAAACGTAGTCTTGTGAAGCAAGAACCGCAGCGTCATTAGGACTTCCTTCGAACAATACAGCTGAATAATCAACACCTGCGTCAGAAGTTGGACCGAAAACTACAGTCAAACCATAAGCCAAAGAACCGGCATTTGGACATGTGTAGAACGCACCGTAACCGGTTGGATCGAACTCACCTGGGCTAGAATCGCTAGCACGTGGAGTTAATTCAATGTCAAGGTTTGCCTCATCTTCGTGGCCATATTCATCCAAAGAATATACAATGGTTTTATCCTTTGTGTTGTTTGCAACAGTTTCGTCAGTTGCGTCTAAGCTAACGATGCTAGCGCGAACAGTGTAAGTACCTTGAGCGCTAGGTTCCCATCCAGTTTGGATGTACAACGTATCGTTTAGGAATGAAGGACACTCTGCAGTGTTACCGAAAGCTTCCATGGTGAAAGGAGCAGAAACGGCATTTCCAACAACAGCACCAGTACCGTCAAGAATGTCAACGTTAATAGAAGTGTTTGTTTGATCTGCACTTCCGTTGTTACGGTAGATTACACCCACTAAAAGACCTCCGTCTGCAGCGTATGTGCGTTGTTCGAAAGGAGTAACACGGTATTCCCAAATGTTGAATACATCTCCGTTCGTTACTTGAAGAATTTCAAGGTCGTTTACAACAGAGTTGTCGAAAATTTCGATGTCATCGATTCCCCAGAAGTAGTGGCTGTAACCAGCTGCAGCAGCTGTGTTGTACCCCCAACGAACCAATACACTTGATTGTCCTGCAGCTGCGCAAGAAATGTCAACACGAGTGTTTAATGGGTTAGCAGAAAGCGAGTTTGCACTTGGCGTGAAGCTACCGTTAGCAGGGAAAACAACCCAGTTATTTCCTCCGTCTGTAGAAACCTCTAACGTCAAAGGAGACGCTGAGAAGCAGCAATAACGAAAGTACTGAGACCATTCAACAATAACAGAAGTCATTGCGCTACAATCGATAGTTGGGGTTGACATACTGCCAGTAACATCTTCAACACCGTTTGAAACGGGAGTGTTGTATAAATCACAGTCGAAAATTGCCCATCCGTTCGCAGCAGTTGGTGAAGCTAGCGCTGGAAGTGCAGAAGAGAATTCCCCAGCAGGAGAACTAGCGTTAGCAATCATCCAGATTGTTCCAGCTGGGCTGCTGTCTTCGTGAGTCATGTCGCCGAAACCTGCAGAGAAGTTTTGGCTGTAAACAACAACACGATCAGTTGAGTTTGTTGGAGTTGTAGTGCTTGCATGAGCAGAACGTTCCAATTCAGTGTTTGATGGAGCTTTTGGAGCAGCTTTAATATCTGTCAATGGCGTTACTTGCGCCGATGCAGAAATAGCTAAACCTATAGCACCGCAAAGAGTAAAAAGTTTTTTCATCTTAACAGGTTTAATTTAGTTTGGGAAGGTAAGAAATCTTTCAATATGCAAATCTCTTGGCTAAAAAAAAAGTCCCGCAATTGCGGGACTTTTTCCTTTCAAGGAAAGTGGGTGAATTATTTCACCATCATTTCTTTAGTCAAGTTTGAAGAACCTGCAGTGATCGTGTAAGTGTAAACACCTGCACCGAAAGCTTCAGTATTCAAAGTGATTATGTTTTTACCAGCTGGTCTAACACCTTCGTTAGATACAGCTACAACACGTCCAGTCATATCGCGAACTGTTAGAGTAACGCGCTCGTTGCTTGGTAGGTTGTAAACGATAGTTGTGTTTCCGTTAGATGGGTTAGGCATGTTTTGGCCTAATTCGAAAGAAGTAGTTCCGTTAACAGAAGCAACAGCTACGTTTTCGTCAGAGTTCAAACGAACCATTGGAACTGAACCAGTAGCACCCCAAGCTGTACCATCGTACAACCAAGAAACTACCCATTCATTGCTTCCTGATACAGGAATACGAGTTCCTGAAACACAAGATACAACTACTAAGTATACGTTGTCAGCATTCAAAGTAACTGAAGAAGCGAAAGGAAGTGTTACGAATGTGTTTTCACCAACACTGTTGAATTCGTTACCAGTGAAGATGTACTCCAAAGTCTCGATTCCGATATCTGTGAAGATTGGGTCTCCAGCAGCGTCGAAACCTTCCCAAAGGTAGATACGACCAATGATTGGGTCACCAGCAGCTGAACCAGCTCCGATAGCAACGTCAATACCACCGAACTGATCATCTGCATAGATGTCAAACAAGTTTCCAATTTCGAAATCTGAAGTTGGACCAACAAATGCTTGCGCAGCATCTCCATCACGACCGTAAGTAAAGTCAGTGATTTGCATTGAAGTTACACCTGTGTTGTTTGTTGCAACATCATCTCCAGTAGTTGAAGAAGTCGTTCCAGTAATTTGAACAGTTCCTACAGCACTTGGAGTCCAAGTTGTAGCAACAGAGATAGTGTCCTTATCAAGAGAAAGGAAGTTTGCAGATGTTTGACCAGCTGCAAAAGGAGAACCAGCAACAGGAGTTCCGTTGAAAGTTACTTCGTAGTTCATTGTAGCATCTACTTGGTCGTTAGTACCACCGTTGAAGATTACAGAAGTAGCGTGTACTGGGCTAACTTGAGTAACTGGTACTCTGTTGTAATCCCAGAAACCTAAACCGAAGTTAGCTTGGTTCCAGTCACCTGTTTTAGTTTTAACAACACGAATGTCATTTGAAGGAAGTTCACCAACAATTACGTTGTCAACTGCGAAACCTGAAGCCCATGATCCAGCATCGGTCCATTGGAAACGAATTACAACAGTAGAAGAAGTAACGTTATACAAAGGAACAATGATAGACTGCCAGTAGTCTTGGTCTAATGGAAATACATCAATGTTTGCACCTGTTTCGTCAACACCAATTGGAACGATGTTGAATGTAGTTCCACCATCTGTAGAAACTTGAAGTGTTGCATCACCACCTCCGAAATTTCCATCGTGGAAAATATCGAAAGAAATAGCAATGTTTGAAGCTGCAGAGAAATCTAAAGTTGGCGATTGAAGGTAAACATCATCCATTGCACAGTCGCAAGGAGTGTTGTCATCATTCGCACCAGCAAATTTGTTTCCAGTACCTACTTGTGGAACTGGCCAGTAACCACCACCGTTAGCAGTTGTGCTATTGTGTGTTTTGAAAGCGTTTCCTTGAGATTGGTCAGCTTGAACAACTTGGTTCGTAGACCATCCAGCAGGCAAACCAGCAGGTAAAGTTCCAGCAACTCCTTGGAAGTCTTCAGTAAGAAGAACAACACGATTGCTCCAATCAACAGATGGAGCCATTTCTTGACGGATGCTAGCTCTAGGTGAAATTTCACTTCTTGTGAAAGTTCTGCGAGCAGGTGATTGTTGCACTGACCATTGTGCGAATGATACACTCGCTACAGCTGTGAACAAACCTAATAAGTAGATTTTCTTCATTTGATTAAATTTAAGTTAACTTTTAAGGTCACGAATATAATGAAATTCTCAATGAACTCTCCAACGAAATTCAATGGTAATTTACAATTCTGCTTTATTTTTTTCAACGCGTTGCGCAACGCGAATGCTTATTTCGTAGAGCAACAATAAGGGTAATGAGACAAGCATTTGACTTGTTACGTCAGGAGGCGTGATAATTGCGCTTACAATTAGGTTTACAACAAATGCATGTCTTCTATATTTCTTGAGGAATTCAGAAGTTACCAATCCGATTTTTGCTAGAAAGTAGATAACCACGGGCATTTGGAAGACCAAGCCCGTGCCCAAGATCAAGGAGGAGCAAAGCTTTAGGTAAGAAAGAATGGTGGCAT
>JBJOON010000026.1:0-15801 GCA_046051235.1 Bacteroidota bacterium | reverse complement strand
AATATTACACAACCCGCTATTTTCTTGCACAGTGTTGCTATGGCTAAAGCTATGGGCGATTCTTTTCAACCTTCCATGGTTGCAGGACACAGCTTGGGTGAATTCAGTGCCTTGGTAGCTAACGGAACACTTGAATTTGCAGACGCTTTGAAATTGGTTTATGCTCGCGCTATGGCTATGCAGAAAGCGTGCGAAGCGAATCCTTCAACCATGGCGGCTATTTTAAATTTGGAAGATGAAGTGGTTGAAAAAGTTTGTGCAGAAACGGAAGGTGTTGTTGTTGCTGCGAATTACAACTGTCCGGGACAGTTGGTTATCTCTGGGGAGAACGAGGCCATTGACAAAGCTTGCGAAGCGCTTCTTGCTGCTGGTGCCAAGCGTGCATTGAAACTTCCCGTTGGAGGCGCGTTTCACAGTCCGCTTATGGAGCCTGCTCGCGTTGAATTGGAAGCTGCCATAGCAGCTACTCCGTTCCACACACCTATTTGTCCGGTTTATCAGAACGTAACGGCTTCAGCCGTTTCAGATCCAGAAGAAATTAAAAAGAATTTGATTGTTCAATTGACTGCACCCGTGCGTTGGACGCAAACCATGAACGCAATGATTGCAGACCAATGCAGCGAAGTTGTTGAGGTAGGTCCGGGGAAAGTGTTGCAAGGACTGTTCAGAAAAGTTAGTCGCGATTTGCCACTTAGCAGTGGAGCCATTTCATAATTAGAAGAATTTATTTCTTCCAACCAAAATGTTCTTCGGCCATTTGTAGGACATCTCCACCAATTGCCAAACAAGCGGTTGCCGCAGGAGAAGGGGCATTCAGAACATGAATGCTCCTTTTTGTATATTCAATTCTGAAGTCGTCGCGTGTATCTCCATCTTCACGAAGTAACAAGGCACGCACACCAGCTCTTCCAGGTTCAATATCTTCCATTGTTAAAGAGGGAACCAATCGTTGTAGCGTTTTGAGGAATAATTTCTTACTAAACGCTCTTCGGTATTCGTCGATTCCGAATTTCATATTGGAAAAGAAAAGCTTCCAAGTGCCTTTGTAAGTCAACGCATCCCACGTATCACGGAAACTGAAGTCTGTCTTTCCATAACCTTCACGCTTGAACGTGAACACTGCGTTGGGTCCGCACTCAACGGCTCCATCTACCATTCGAGTAAAGTGAACACCTAGGAATGGAAAATCAGGGTTTGGAACAGGATAAATGAGATTCCGTACTTTATGTTTTGCTTTTTCAGTCAACTCATAATAATCTCCACGGAAACCTACCACTTGCTCTTTTAAATCAATGCCATCTTTTCGTGCAAGGCGATCGGCCTGCAATCCACCGCATACGATTAGATTAGCAGCCTCATAGCTTCCTTTCGTTGTGACTACCATAGTGGAGTTAGCGAGGTGCTCGAACTTCAAAGCTTCTTCAGAAGTATGAACTTCAGAAAGCGGGTTTTTATCCAAAGCCAATTCAGCCATTTTGTTTGTTGCTCCGCGAAAGTCCATAATACCTGTGCAGCCTATAAACAAACCGTCTATACCCACGCAATGCGGTTCAATCTGACGAATCTCTTCAGGAGTCACACGACGAACATTCTCAATGCCATTGGCTATCCCGTGCTCTTCAATTTTATTTAAAAAAGGAAGTTCTGACTCGTCTACAGCAACGATTAATTTCCCACATACATCATGCTTAATATTGTGCTCCTTCGCAAAAGAAACAAGCTCTCTTCTACCATTGACGCAGTTTACAGCTTTTTTCGAACCGGGTTTGTAATAGATTCCCGAGTGAATAACTCCGCTATTATTTCCAGTTTGATGGTCGGCCAAGCTCTTCTCTTTCTCTAGAAGCAATATTCTTTTATTTGGATAGGCCATTTGTATTTTATACATAGTGGCAGCACCAACTATTCCTCCCCCAACTATAACTACATCGAATGAATTCTTCACGGCTCTTTATTTTGTTTGCAAAAATAAACCTCGGAGAGATTCCGAGGTTTAAAATTTCTTAATGAAATTCATTAATTATTTTTCACCTGCTTTCTTGCAGCAGTCTTTCTTCTCCCCTTCTTTGCATCCCTCTTTTTGCTCGCCTTTTGTAGCTGCATCTTTAGAGCAACACTCTTTTCCTTTCTTCTTTCCTTTCTTAGCGTCAGCTGCTGCGCTCTTGCTGCAACACTCTGATTTACCTTCTGCTTTAGTTGCAGAACACTCTTTCTTTTCAGCGCTTTGAGTAGCGGCAGACTTGCTGCAACACTCTTTAGACTTGGTACATTCTGTTTTCTTTTCAGTAGTGGTAGTTGTATTCTCAACTTGAGCAGATGCTACTCCTGCGAAGAAGATAGACATGGCCACGAATGCGATTATTTTTTTCATTTTGCTTTTAATTTGAATCAAATATAGTGAACCAAAGAATTAACGCAATAGAAAATAATAAAAGTCTTATTTTCGTTGAAGGAAACATGATAAAGCTTCACCCGAAACAATCGAACACTTGGGCTTCGTCTATAATAATAGGCGTTTTGGGCTATGCTTTTGTTATGTTGTTCGGTTATTTCATTAGCTCAACGCCTGACAAACTAATTGTGAAGCCCATTGTTCCTGTGGTTCAAGAGATGGAAGTTGAGTTGGAAGCCCCTCCTGAGAAGGCCGGCGGTGGCGATGATGCAGGTAATTCAAAAATGAGTGAGTCTGTTCGTAACCTCATTGCATCAACAGAATCTGTTAGAGTTAACGAAGAGGTTAATTATACTGGGAATGAAAATCGTTCCGGTAATGCTGGTACACAAGGATCACAAAGCGCCTTGAATTATGCGAAGCAGATGAGTGATCAACTGTTGACCAGTCACCCCGATCATTCTGCAGGTGCTGCCAATCCAACTGACCGTTCTACTTCAAACAATAACAACAACGCTACTGAGCAAGGTGGGAACACCAGTTATTCGGGGCCTGTTACGGCTACATTTTCAATGAGTGGAAGAAGCATAAAGCAAGCCCCGAAGCCCACGTACAAATGCAAAGGCGCTGGAACGGTTGTAATAAACATTACCGTTGATGAATGGGGAAAAGTTGTGAGTGCGAAGATGGATGAGTCTCGTTCTTCCAAGGACGCCTGCTTGTCTTCAGAGTCTATTGCTTATGCGCAGCGTTGGTTATTTAGCGGTTCATCAAGTAAAGCTCAGTCGGGAACTATTTCCTTTACCTTCAGCGCGCAGTAGCCACGTAGTCTTTTAAGTATTCGAAGTGAGGGGTTAGCTCTCCGTCGAGTGTTGTTTCAGTGCCTTTCCATAAGATTCCATCTGCATCGTCATTCAACAAAGCAGGTAAAATGCTTTTCATGATTTCATTACCGAAATCTTCGCTGGCATCTTTTGGAAGTTCGCACGGAAGATTGTCGATGGACATTACCGCAACTGCATTTTCATTTCGAAAATCAACTTCTAATCCGGTTGTTGGATCGTATCCAAAAACGGAATCGCTCACTTTGCTGGCTTTGATGGTACATGCTATGGGACCGTTCAAATCGCAGGAAATGTCAGCGACAACTTTGCAACGCGTGTGTTGTTGGAAGAAGGCTTGATCTAAAAGTATTGGGTTCTTTGAATTCCACAAATGACAAGCGAAGTAGATATCGGCATGCTGCACATATTCGTTTAAGACACTTTTGTACAAATGCGGATTTGCGTAGAAATCAGATTTATTGAAAGGGGCACCGTCGATGCGCGCATACATCTCGGGCGTATCTATGTGCGTGTAAACTCCGCCTTGAAGTGGATCGCTTAAAAACTCTTCCGGTGAAACGCGTTTAAGGTTGATGATTTCCATCATTTCTTGCGCGCCATTCCCTACTCTGCCCCATCCTGTAAGCACGGCGCGGATATTTCCAAGATCGGCACTTTTCAAAATAGCATCAAATTCTTCCCTTCCACTTAAAGTCATTGGAGAAGGAATGTTGAAGCGATTGTGTTTCAATCCGAATGTTCTTACTCCTTCATACACACCAACAATACCGGCGTAGCGGCCGAATCCAATGATTCGTTTTCCGTCGGCACCTTTCAACGCCTCGTAATCGACCAGCGAAATTTTCTTTTCGAGAATGGTTGCTAAGAGCTTTGCATTGTAGGGTTGCTTCTTCAAGGTGTGAGAGAAGAAGAAATATTTTTTATTTGGAATGAGTGCATCTGCGGGAACTTCCTTCACACCGAATAGAACATCGCAATGAGAGACATCGTTTGAAATGGAGATGCCTTGATTTGTATACTCTTGATCTGCAAAGCAGCGGTGCGGGCTTGATTCAACGGTTATATCAATTTGCGGAAACTGTTCCATTACTTGCCTGCATTGCGCTGGCGTCAGTGGCACTCTGAAATCGGGTGGTGATTTCCTTTCTTGAATAATACCGATTTTAATTTTCGTCATTGAATTGAAAATGGGTTTGCGAAGATAAGTTGCAAGTTCCTTGCAATCGCCTTTCAAATAGACTAATTTTGCAGTGTTATTCTGTGCTACTGTTTAGGGCCCGACCTTGGATTTGACAGCAAGAAGAAGCAATTTGTAAGCATGCAGAGCGCTTGGTATTCTCGCTCTTTAATCTCGGGGTATCAGTCATAACTGACAACAATTCATACGCACTTGCTGCCTAATCACTGTATGTGATTACGCTTAATCTGGCTCAAGGAGTTAGACAAGTAAGTCTCGCCATCGACCCCGCTCCTGGTAGTTGGTAATGAGGCTTCGCCGAAGGGAGATCGCCAAAGACAAATTCTGTAGTCGGAGGTTAAAAACACAGGATAAGCAAGATTTTGGATGTTATTAGCCTGCGTCTTGTCGAAAACCACTAAATAACTAAGCATGTAGAAACCCTTTTGATTCCTTGTTTGGACGCGGGTTCGAACCCCGCCGGGTCCACAAAGAAAAAGCCCCGAGAGATCGGGGCTTTTTTTTTGTTACTTCCTGAATAATTCAAAAAGTTGTTTGTTTACGTAAATTGTTTCCTTCCAAACTTTGTGTGATTGAAGCACTTCAATTCTCTCCAATTCTTTTAAATACTTCGCCGCGGTGATTCTTGATATTAACAAACGTTTTTCCAGAAAATCACTTTTGCAATAAGGCTGCTCAAACAACAATTCAATTAACTCAGTGCTGTATATTTTCGGAGATTTTCTTTGAACTTTTTCTTTCGTTGATTCAAGAAGTTTATTGATAGTAATTACTTGATCCAATGCAATTCTGGCAGAATACTCAACTCCCTTCAACATATATATGATCCAACCTTCCCAATTGTTCTTAGTTCTTACCTCTTGAAGAAGTTTATAATACTCAGACTTATTTTCTATAATGTAACCGCTCAAATACAGCACTGGTTTATCAATCAAGCCCGACATCATTAAATAAAGAATATTAATTATTCTGCCTGTTCTTCCATTTCCGTCATAAAACGGATGAATACTCTCGAACTGATAATGCTGAATAGCCATTTTTATCAAATATGGAATACTATCTCTTTCATTGATATATTTCTCAAAGTTTCGAAGCAGTCGATTGATATCTGAAAGATTGTCTGGAGGGGTATAAATTACTTTACCAGTCTTTGAGTTTCTTAGAGCTGTTCCTGGCAATTTTCTGAGCCCTGCATTACTATCTTCCAACCGACGTTGAATTTCAATGATTGCATTTACAGACAGAAATTCATTTTCTTTAATAAACGATATACCATAGATCAAAGCTTCTCTGTACCTGAGTACCTCTTTGGTCGAGTTATCAACTTGAACTCCCTTTGCAGAAAGAGCTGTGTAGAGTCTGTCCTGAGTAGTAATAATATTCTCTATTTCTGAACTCGTTTTAGCTTCTTTCAATATTGCAGCATTGAGAAGTATTGTTGGATTAGGAAGAATATTCACCATTCCTTTTAATTCTGCCAATAGCACAGAAGAGCTTACTAACTGTTTTAGGATTTTGTTAGACTCCATGCTCTTTGACAGAGGCGGTAATAGAGGCAATTCATTATACGCCCTTTCATTGTTCTTTAAATCATCCATTTCCTTTTTCATGACATTGAATTATCATGTAAAAATAATGGTTTTTTCTTTACCTGAAGACTCCCTCATGTATAAATTTTATTCCAGTGAAATTCCAAAATAAAATTAATCCTCACTTCGCAAACTCTACCCGCTTCAACTTATTCCAACTGCCTCGGGTGAAGTCCGGAATTTCAACAGGTGCGGAATTGTTGTTTAAGGAAATCTCAGTAAGCGGACTCAAGCATGACCATTCCGCTAAATCGTAGACGTCCATGTCTAAAGGCAATCCGTTATTAAGGCAATAGATCAATCTGTAATCCATGATGTAGTCCATTCCGCCATGTCCACCAACCTCTTTCGCTTTCTCTTCAATGTCAATGACAATCGGATGTTTGTACTTCAACATAATGGAATCTCTCATTCCATCTGAAACATAATCGTGCGCGGTGAATTTCAAATGCTTCGGATTCAAATCTTCGCTTAACATTTTTGAATCGAGCGCATAACCTTCCACCGGATATTTATTCGCGAATCCTTTCGTGCCCGTGAGCTGATACATTCGCGTATACGGACGAGGCGTTGCGACGTTGTGTTGAATTTCAATGGTCTTTCCCATCTCGGTGCGGATCATTGTGGTGGTGTGATCGCCGTTCTGAAAATTAGTCAACTCCTCGCCTGTCTTCTCTTTGATGTGCGCCGGAATGTTTACCACTTTCGTGTCAACGGAAACAAGGAAATTCATTTTATCGCCACGATGAATGTTCAACGCGAAGCAAGCAGGGCCCATTCCATGTGTTGGATAAATATCTCCGCGATGTTTCTGATTGTAGTCTAGTCGCCAATTGTTCCAGTAGTATTTCCAGAATGGCTCCAGGTTATGAATGTATGAACCTTCGGCATGAAGAATTTCTCCGAACAGCCCTTGCTGCGCCATATTCAACGAAGTCAATTCAAAAAAATCATAAACACAATTCTCCAACATCATGCAATGCTTGCGTGTTTGCTCAGCAGTGTTGATGATCTCCCAAATCTCGTCCATCGTGAGTGCACCAGGCACTTCAACCACCACATGCTTCCCATCTTTCATTCCTTGAATGGCCATCTTTGCGTGATTCAACCAATCGGTGCAGATGTAGATTAAATCTACGTTTGGCAAAGCTGTTACTTTCTTCCACGCATCTTCACCCACGAATTCCTGCGCTAGCGGAAGTCCTCGTTCTTTTAATGTTTCGTTGCATGCTTTCGCATTCCTTTCCACCATGTCGCATAACGCAACAATTTCTACTCCGTCTATGTATGTCAATCTGCTTACTGCCTCTGAACCGCGCATTCCCAATCCAATAACGGCCACGCGCACAACAGGAATGGGATCGCATGCGAGACGCAAGACATCTTGCTGTCCTTTCGGACGCTTCGGCGTTTTGGTTTTTATTGTTTGTGCAAATGCTTGCGATGAAACGCTTGCGCATAGGACAAACAACGCAACTGTTTTGATTAAGTTGAAACGCGGAAAAGGAAGAAGCTTCATTCGATAATAATTAAGAATTAATTTTGGTTGAAGGAGATTAAAATTAAGCATAATTCTCAGTTTTTAGTATTGCTTTATTGTGTAATCTAAAAATACAGAAAGTTCCTTTAACGAACTTTACCATGTTCTATATTTGCACTTTCACCAAAGATGAAAATCATTATGGAATTCAAAGCAAACAACAAACACATCGGCATTCGCTTATCACAAGCACGCAAAAGCAAAGGGATTACGCAGGAGCTGCTTGCTGAACAACTTGGTCTATCGAGATCAGCACTTGTGAAGGTGGAAAGTGGTCAAAGAGGACTCTCAGCGAGCGAACTGTATAACATTTCAGAGATCTTAGAAATGCCAATGGATTACTTCTTCTTATCGACGTATGATGAGACATCCATTCAAAGTATGGTCAATGATCGTGAAGTGGAATATGTGACCCTACGCATTTCCGACCCCATTCTTAATCAAAAAAAACAAATCGCTCTATTGCTATACTTGCTTCAGCAGACCGCGGGGAATATGAATTTTACCGAAAAGGAAATACCAAAACTTATGTACTTCTGTGATTTCAATTATTTTGAAATCTACGAAGAGCAATTGAGCGGTTCAAGCTACTTCAAAATGAACAACAACGTTCGCATTGAAAATTTCCAACACGTAATTTCTACGCTCATTAAAAACAAGAACCTCATCCGAATTGAAATTCAAAAAGGTCAGAAAAAAGAAAAAAAACTTCTTGCCGTTTCTTCACCGAATATGAAATGCCTCAATGCCGCAGAACTAGAAATTATTCAGCAAGTCATTGTCTCATTCCAGGGATGGTCTGCTCAGAAAATCACTGATTACCTCATGGAAGACATTCCGCTTAAAGTCACGAACGTGGGAGAACTAATCCGATACAATTTAGTGTTCTATCGCAGAGGTTTCCATTCCGTAAGAACGTATTCAAACGATGAAGAAGATTGAAATTGTAGAACTTCATGAATTTAATAAAGATTTCAAGAGGCTTTTCAAGAGGTACAGGTCGTTAGATAAAAACCTTGAAGAAGTAAAAAATCTATTGATGCTTTATCCAGATGAATCACCTCCCTTTAGTTTTGGAATAAATGGACTGGGAATAGATATGTGCGTAATAAAAGTGAAGAAAATCACGAGTGATAATTTTAAAGGCCGAGGAAGCAATTCTGGGTTCATGCTTGTATATGCTTGGTTTCCTGAAAAACGATCAATAACCTTGATCGAGCTCTACCATAAAAACGAAAAAGTCGCAGAAGACCGAAAGCGAATCCTGAAGTACTTCAGTACTTAAAGAAAAGAAAAGAATTGAATTCTAGTATTTCAACCCCAACGATTTCAAGGTTAATTTTTCTACTGCTGAATCGGAAAGAAAACGCTTGACAAATCGAAATACTCTCCCTTTCTTTTCGGAAACATAAATACCCTTCGGATTCTTAGTTCTTATTATTTCATTGATGGTCTGAACCAACTCTGCCGGACTCACAGCCGCATCCATCTTCTCGTTTCTTCTTTTATAAACGTGATCTGCACTGGTTTTGTAAGCCGAATCTTCTGGACAAATGTACTCGAGCTGAATGCCGCTGTTGATGTAAAAAGGTTCAAGCATGGTTATGTGCACACCGAATGGTTTCATCTCTTTTCGCAGACAAAGAGACCACGTTGTCAGTGCTATTTTGGAAGATCCATAAGTCGACTGAAAAGGCATTGCGAAAGAGCCTGAAAGCGTCCCAACATTAATAATTTTCCCCGTTCCTCTTTCGCGCATTCGCTGCGCGAACTTCTTTGTTAAAAATATTGTTCCAAAGAAATTTACTTCGAATATTTCACGAACCTTTTCATTCGAAATATTCTCAGCTGGCCCCATCTGACTTTGACCTGCGTTATTAATAACGACGTCAATCTCCGGAAGACCTTCAATACATTTTGCAATAGATTCTTCACTACTCAAATTCAATTCGAGGTAACGAACCCCTTCAATTTTGCTTTGAATTTTCTCTATGTTTCTTGAAGTTCCATACACTTCAAAGCCTTTCCTGTTCAAGTCTTCGGCAATAGCTCTGCCGATTCCCTTTGAAATACCGGTGATGAATATCCGCTGTTTCATTTCACAAATGAATTCAATAGTTTTTCGTAAGCTAAAACATACTTATCGTTGTCTTCTATGGATTGGGCGCAACTCACGAAATCGCGACCGTTACGCGAAAGCACTCCCGCTGAAGATACAATTGCAGAATAGTTCGACAATATTTTTCTACGTTGAACCACTTCGTTCAAGGCTTCAGCCGAAGTTAGCGGAACGGCATGCGGCGCTGTTAACTCAACACGAAGGATGTTTCCGTAGTTGTATGCGAAGAAGTCTGAATCGTATGCCTTAAATAACATATTCAATTTCGTCGTTAAATCAATCGCTGTTGCTTCAGCTTGTTCTAGAAGATTGGTTGTTGCTAACCGATTAACTACATAATTACAAGCGGCCATTGACAAGGTGTTTCCTGAAAGTGTTCCTGCTATGTATGTGTATGGATGTGCATACGGAATACTGATGTTGGCCGCATCCATATACTCTTTCTTTCCACCTATAGCGCCACAAGAAGGAAATCCGTTCATGAGTCCTTTTCCCAACGTTGTTAAATCTGGAGTGACATTCAAACGGTGTTGCGCACCACCTTTTCCTAAACGAAATCCGGTTACCACTTCATCGAAAATATAAAGTGCGCCATATTTATGCGTCAACGCAATGGCCTGTTCGTTGAAGTCTTCCAGCATTGGAACTAAGCCAGATTCGGCGCCATAAGGTTCAACAATAACCGCTGCTATTCCTCCCGAATGTTCATTCGCTTTGAAGGCTTCTTCCAGTGCGTTCAAATCGTTGGGTGGAACGAGCACCGTTTGATCCATGTGCTCATCTGGAATTCCATTCGTAACGAATTTGCCTGAGCCTGGAACTTCAACATCCATGAGGTATTCGCTGGCCCAACCGTGGTAATGTCCGAGAAACTTTATAAGTTTTTTCTTTCCTGTAACAGCCCTAGCAATTTTAATGGCTCCTGAATTTGCTTCGCTTCCGCTGGAAGTAAATCTCACCTTTTCTATGGAAGGAAAAAAGTTGATAACCTTCTCCGCTGCTTCAATTTCAAGTTCATCGAAATGACCGTGAAAATTTGTTTTGTTTTGAAGCAAATCTTGTATGGTGCTAGTCAACCCTTCATCGTTATGACCAAGAATAATTGCTCCACCACTTAAGATGTAATCGACGTATTCGTTTCCATCTACATCTGTTAAACGACTACCAATTCCTTTGTTCATGAAGAACGGATAAGGGTTCGAAAGTGGCAGCGTATGTTGCGCACCGTTCGGCAAAACACCTTTGGCTCTTTCTGTTAATTGAAAAGATTTAGGAGTTTTTCTTTTCAGATCATCGAAGACTTCGTTCAACTTTTGGGCATCTATTTCCTTCAACGGTTTGGCAGCAATGGCAATAGCCCTTGAAAAGATTTCACTCGTTTTCATTCTATAAAATTAAATCGTGTTCATGTTGTAATACTCGTTGAATCGCTTCACATAAAGTTTGCGCACATCATCGATATGATTGTCGAGATTCTCTAAATTCCAATCACTTGTTGGAATAATTCCCAGCGTCTCAATGACTAAGGTCCCTCTTTTAAACGGTCGGAAATTCGCGTATGGATTTGATTCTATTGGAATATAAATGAACAAAGGCACAACCGGCATTTGGCAATTCAAGGCCATGTGATAAACGCCACGATTGAATTGGGCAATGCGCTCTCCGTATCTGTGCACACCTTCAGATGAACCCATAATACTCACGCGCTCTTCATTAATTCTTCTTTCAACATTGTAAAAGCATTTCATGCGACGTTCCTTGTTCTTCTTTTGAGGAATGTAAAGAAGACCAATTGAGAACGAGATTAAAGCTACAGGTAAGAAGATCAACATTTTTTCACTCATTAGAATTCTCATGTTCTTCAGTCCTAGGCTCATCAACACAAATCCATCTAAATACGAATTGTGATTGAATGTAAAGAAATGAGGGGTATCTAATTTGGGCAGTTGGACGCGATTGTCAACGCGAATGCCCATAGTCGCGAGCGTGAGTTTGCAGAACGTGGGAATGAGCACTGCCCGATTGAAATTGGTTAACAATCCGAATGAAACAATTCTTAAAACAGAACCTACTGTTCCAAAAAGTACAATTAATACAAAGGCAATTACGACCTTAAAAACGTTAATCGCTTTTTTCATCTTCTAGTTTATAATGAGGCTGATACTAAATTCCATTTAAATAAAAGTAAGAATATTTGAGGCAATTGAAACGAGGTTAGATGTGGATTTTTCCTACATTCACCGAACAAAACCTCAACTATGAATTTCAAATCGCTACTTATTTCTTCAAGTCTTGTTGCGCTCTCTCTTGCAAGCTGCTCTGTATACTACATTACATCGGAGGTAGATTCAAGCTTGAAATCTACTGTTGATCAGGTGAATGCTACTGTAAAAAAATTACATGGACAAGTTTCTGACATGGAACAACAATACCTTGAAATTCAATGTGATCAAAAATCGGCTGCTTTCTTGACCGCAGATCAAATGGTTCAAGGTATAGATGTTCAAATGAACTTGATTGACAATCGAAGCACCGTTGTGAACCAGATTTATTCTCAATTCAAGGAATATACCAAGGGAAAAGATAAAATTCAATCTGGCACACCGGAATGGAATCAAGTAAAAGAAGCCAAAGAAGGATTAAAACTTACCCTTGATGAAATACAGAGGGAGGGAAATGCCTTGATGCAAAAAGGAAATGCTTTCAATCAGTATGTCAACTCGACGTTGGTTCCGACGATTCAACTTTGTGACGTGGCACAATACACCGCGCAATTTGAGAAAGCCATTTCAGATTTAACAACAAACCAAAAGCAAGTAGCTGATCAATTGTCGCAATACCAGAAGAAGGTGGCTGAATTAATTTCGAAACATTCAGCAACGAAGCCTGCATTGTGCAAGGAACTGAGTACTGACCTTCAAAAAATAAATACCGACGTCACACAGATTAGCCGCATTAAAATGAATCTTCAAATGGCCGTAACTGCGTTTAAAACAGGCACACAAGGCAAGACAAAAATTTATTCGTGCAGCAACGATTGGAAGGTTGTTAGCGATGCGGAAGCGGCTGTTAATGCTCAGCAGAAAGAAGCAAATGCGTTGCAGCAATCTATCCAGACCACCACAACGCATTTGCAATCGCTTGTTGTTGCCTTAGGGCAATAACAGAATATTAGTGCTTCACCAAGAAGCAAATGCTTCCTACTTTTCCAGCCTTTACAGACTTCAACGTGTAAATACCCTCTGCGTAATTCTTCACGTTTAGGGTTACAATTTCTCTATTTACTTTCGAAGCGTATACCAATTTACCTGTTGCATCGAACAACTGAATGGGCGCACCCAATTCCAATCCTTTGAATGAAACATTTTCATTCGCCGGAGAAGGATAAGCCACTACCATAGCCAAGCCGTTCTCTTCTACCCCACCACAAATCTGAACCACAACCGTAACGATCTCCGTTGTTGCGCATCCGTTCATGTCATAAGTATAAGAGATATCGTAATCGCCATCTCCGATTGAAGCTGAATTCACCACACCAGTAGAAGTTGCAGGCGCTCCGAAAACACCACCTGCTGGAGTTCCCGTTAATTGGGCTACATCAAGGAAGTTTGAACATAAGGTATCTGCTGAAGACGTTAATGTTACAACTGGATAAGGAATGACTTCCAACAAGGTAGTCACTGTGCTATCACAACCGTTAGCGGAAATCAAAACATCAGTGTATGAACCTGATGTTGTGTAGGTGTTATTTCCAATTGTAATAAACTCTCCCTCGCATATGTTTATGTTCTGCTGAAAAGACACACCGTTCGCATCATCGATCAATCCATTGCAATTGTCATCGATGTTGTTGTTACACAATTCAACAGCACTCGAATTTACCGTTGCTGAATTATCTGCGCAATCTGTGTTGTTCAAAATATACCCTACCGGTGGAGCGCAATTGCTCACCGACGCATTCGGATTGCCGAATCCATCGCCGTCAGCATCAGCGAAATAAAGATTTGTTGCAATTCCTTCGTCGATTAAACCGTTACAGTTTTCATCGGCAGCATTACAGATTTCGGTTGCGCCCGGATTAATGCCTGCTGCGGTGTCGTTGCAATCTGTGTTGGTTGCCACATATCCTGATGGAGCAACGCATCCAGATTGAGTAATGTCAATATTACCGAATCCATCATCGTCTGCATCTGCATAATAGGTTACTGCCGTTTGAATAACAACGGTCGATGTCGTTGTATTACTTCCCGATGCGTTTGTAACTGTTAATGTTACCGTGTAAGACCCTTCTGCTGCATACGTGTATGTCGGGTTCGCTAAAGTCGAAGTCTGACCATTACCGAAATTCCATAAGAAGGAAGTAGGAGTTCCTGTTGATGTATTCGTGAACGATACCGTTGAATTCACACAAGCTGAAGTTGGTGCTGTGAAACTTGCAACTGGGGCAACCGGTACCGAATTGTAAATACCCATGCCAAATCCAGAAAATCCATTTGGGTATGTTGAAGTGAACGTTACATCGGTTCCAAAGGCTCCAAGAGTAGCAGGCACATCTGTAATAATAAACGTACCGAAGTTTGCTGGAGTAACTGCTGCAATTGAGCTAGTATTTCCATTTACTTTAATCATTTCAATGTTGTTGCGACTGTTTCCTGTTGCAGTTTCCCAGGCAGCAACTTCGTTCTCCTTGTAGTACAATGTAATGGTGTAGTTTCCAGTTGCTGAATTATTTGTTGGAACAACCTTGAATGTCTTCGACATTAAATAATCAGGAGTGTTGTTGGTTGTGAAAGCCAAAGCTGTTGGAGTGGTTCCCTGACGATCAACCATGACATCTACACAACCGTAATCGAATGAAGAGTTGTTTTGAATCTTCATCATAATCTTCGATGTTGTAGGATCAGAGAAGTAAACCGTTCCGTTTGGACCGAGATAAGCCTGATCTGGCGCAGCAGTGTTCACTGCAGTTTGAATTCCTGCTGCAGCTTGTCCGGTTACAACTACGTTATCAATTGAACAACCGTACAAATAACCACCACCATCACCGTAGTTAAACGCAAGCATCAAGTTTGCATTTCCAACATATGGAGTTAAGTCAACGGTATAAGGTGCCCAAGCAGTGTTACCAGGTATAGCGAATACATTTGTGAATGAAGTTCCGCCATTGCTTGAAATTTTCACATTGGCGGTTTCCGTTACATTTTGATATGTATTCCCCAAGAAGAATGCATCGAATGTTAATGAAGCTCCTGTGTATCCCACCAAACTAAATATTGCAGATTTCAAATCAACATTGGCTTGCGTGCAATTGCAAGCATCGTCGTTAATCCAAGCAAATTGAGTTGTATTCGTTGTTGGAACAGTGTAAGCCGCAGTAGTAGCTGCAGCAGCCAAACCTACTTGCCATGGCGTGTTTCCCGATGGATTCACTGTAGTGAATGGCGCCAATCCTGTATTGAAGTTCTGAGTGAATACCGTTGTTGGAACGGTCACTCCTGAAGGGGCGGTATCATCGTCATTGATGGTTACCGTAGCCGTCTGATTCAATGTTCCTGCTTGTGCATTTCCGCCATTAGCATTAAGCGTATAACCTAAAGTGATGGTCTCATTTCCTTCCACATAATCATCGTTGTATACATGAATAACAATGTTTCCTGTTGTTGTTGTTGAATTGAAAGTTACCATTGGTGTTGCAACTACGTAGTCTACGTTATTCGTTGCAGTTCCTCCTGTGATGTTTACGGTTGCTGTTGTTGTTTGTGTTGGCGCTGAGCCAATTGAAATTGGAATGTTCAACACAGAATAGTCCAAACAAGTGTTGTTTACGTTAGCAGCGTTCTCATTTACTGAAGCCGTGTTATTTGCAAACTGAACAGTAGCTGCGCATCCAGGAATAGAGAATGCCGCAACACGCGTAGACCAGTTCGCAGCAGGGTTGTACATTCCTGTAAACCAAAACGTCTCACCATCTGCGGGATCTAATCCCAATTGGTTGTAATCGCCATAACGATTGCTGTTATTCGAAGCAGTTCCCGCAACGATTACCGTTTCAGGTTCTGTCATGGTGTTCAATGGATCACATGCTCTGCGTCCAGTATAACGTAACGAAGGAAAAACA
>JBJOON010000025.1:0-15809 GCA_046051235.1 Bacteroidota bacterium | reverse complement strand
ATTGAATCGCTGGTTGCCTATAGACTTCAAAGAGAAACACTCATCGAAGAAACAAGAAGAGAGAACAGAAGTTGGTTGGGAATGGAGGTGGAGATTGTTCATTTTGGAAGTGAATCACATGCACGAAATCATGCAGCATTGAAGTTCGGCAATTGGAACGAAGACGAGGCAGTGCCAGTTCGCGTTCAAGCCGTTTCTTCCTACGGAGATTTTATAGATGTGCTTCTTCAGCAACACAATTCATTGAACAGTGCGCTCGAGACCATTCAAAAAGAAGGTAGAGGCTTGCTTGTTTTGTTGGAAAATGAAAAACGAAACAACGATGAGCGTGATTACGGAATAGGCGCACAAATTATTCGTGCATTGAACGTTTCTAAAATGAAATTAATTTCGTCGTCTCAGATAAAACGCAGCGCCCTTGAGGGATACGGATTAGAGATTATAGAATACATTACGCTTTAATATTGATAATATGATTTTACCGGTAATCGCGTATGGAGATCCCGTTTTGAAAAAGAAAGCGGATGAGATTGATGAGAATTATCCAAACCTGAAGGAACTCATCGAGAATATGTTTGAAACCATGTATGCTTCGAATGGAGTTGGAATAGCGGCTCCACAAATTGGAAGGTCTATTCGGTTGTTTGTGATTGATGCCTCTGCTGTAGCAGAGGGAGAAGACGGAGATCCTTCATGCGAAGACTTCAAAAGAGTATTCATCAATCCAATCATCTTCGAAGAGTCGGGAACTGAATGGTCTTGTGAAGAAGGATGTTTGTCGATCCCTCGTATTCGTGAAGAAGTGAAGCGTAAACCAAAATTGAAGATCGAATATTACGACGAAAACTGGGAGTTGTACGAAGAAGAGTTAGAGGGTTTCGCGGCACGCGTGGTTCAGCATGAATACGATCACATTGAAGGAATTCTTTTCACCGACCGCATTAACCCTTTGCGCAAACAACTCTTGAAGGGAAAACTTCGCGATATTCAAAAAGGAAATATTAATACGGATTACCGAATGAAATTTTACAAAGGATGAGAAGGTTATTATTTATCGCAATTTCAGCAATTTTATTTGCTTCTTGTGGAGGAAATCAAACATCAGAGGCACCAAAGGAAAAGAAAATCAATGGAGATTCTTTGTTGAAAGTTGTGAACGATTTCGATGCCAATATAAAGGCGGGTAATCCAATTGTTAAAATGTCGAGAGAGCAATTGAAAGGTGTTGTTTCGGCATACAAGGAATTAGCGCTTATAACGACCGACCGCAATACACAAGTAATGTATTTTGAAAAGGCAGGTAGCATTAGCGGAGAAGCGCATTTCAACGAAGAAGTAAAGAGTTGCTTTGAAAGTGCATTCGCACTAGAAAATAACCCTGAGAAGCTTGCAGAACTTCATTACACCTATGCATTCATAAACGACGCTAAGCTGAAACAATTCGATATCGCTCGACAAGAATATCAGTTGCTAATCACAGATTTCTCAACTTCGTTTTGGGCTGAACAAGCCAAAATGGCTTTGGAAGTTTTAGGTAAAACAGACGAAGAAATTTTAGCGGCGTTTAAGGAAAAGAATAAACTCTAATTCGTAAGTTTGAGGTATGACTTACCTCAAATACTTATTGGCTTTCTTGCTTCCTGCATTGGCTTTTTTGGGTTTTCAATTGGGAAGTTTTTATTCTTATTTCACCTTGCTTTTTGCCTTTGGTGTAATTCCTTTTTTGGAATGGCAATGGAAGCCCAATCATTCGAATGTACAGGCCGATGAGGTGAAAAACAGAACTTGGTTTAAAGCGTTATTGCTCGTGACATTGCCCGTTCAATGGTTCTTACTCCATAATTATTTTCAATCGCAGTTGAGTCTAAATTCCGACACGCTGTCAACAATTGGTAATGTCACTGCCATGGGCATTATGTGCGGAGTTTTCGGAATCAACGTAGCGCACGAATTGGGACATTCACCGAAGAGTTTCGACAGGTTGGTTGCGCGTCTGCTCCTAAGCACTTCTCTGTATATGCATTTTTATGTCGAGCATAACAAAGGGCATCACAAGTGGGTTGGAACTCTCCAAGATCCGGCGACGGCGCGTAAGAACGAGACTATTTATCGGTTTTGGTTACGCGTAATACCCATGAGTTACCTATCTGCATGGAGGATTTCTTCTTTAGAATGCAGAAGAAAGAATCGCTCTTTTATTTTTCATGAAACTTTTATCTACACATTAATTCAATTACTCATTTGTTTTCTTTTATTTGTTTGGAATCCTTGGGCACTTGTGTTCTTTGTTACCTCTTCAGTGATTGGAATGTTGCTCTTGGAATTAGTCAATTACATAGAGCATTATGGTTTAACGCGTTCAAAAGTGAATGAAAATAGATACGAATTAGTAGCTCCAGAACATTCTTGGAACTCAGATCATATCTTAGGCAGGGCAGTACTGTTTGAATTAAGCAGACACAGTGATCATCATGCGAATCCAGAACGACCTTACCAATCACTTCGCTCATTGGAGACCTCGAAACAGTTGCCATATGGATATCCAGCAATGATGGTATTGGCCTTGTTTCCAGTAAGATGGTTTCGTGTGATGAATCCTCTTTTAAAGGATTGAAAAGAAAATGAAAAAAAGTCTTGTGGAATAGCAAGTTCTTTTTATTTTTGCAATCCAAAAGTTCTTTATAGTTAAGCGAGAGTAGCTCAGTTGGTAGAGCATAACCTTGCCAAGGTTAGGGTCGCGAGTTCGAGTCTCGTCTCTCGCTCAAGTTTTAAAAAAGCCTGATTGATTGTCAGGTTTTTTTTTATCTGAGTGTTTTGCCCGGATGGTGGAATCGGTAGACACGCAGGACTTAAAATCCTGTGGCCATTGCGGTCGTGTGGGTTCAAGTCCCACTCCGGGTACATAAGCGAGCAATCGCGCAAACTAAATCCTTGAAATGATTCAAGGATTTTTTTATTTAAACATGGAACCAACAACCAATCCAATAGGACTGCTAAATGCCTTGCGCGGAGTCGCCGCTTGGATGGTTTGTATGTTCCATTCCGCATTCATTATTCAACCCTTTTATCCGGAATTTCATCATCTGCTCGATTGGGGACAAGAGGGCGTTTATGTTTTCTTCGTCATTAGCGGTGTTGTCCTTCCATGGTCTATGGAACAAGGAAAGTACAGCTTCAAGAATCTTGATAAGTTTATGTTGAAACGAATCGTGCGATTGTATCCGCCTTTCGTAATTTCTGTTCTTGTTTTCGTTTTGGGAATATGGATCATGAAAGACAATCGCTCCTTCTATGATGTCGAAATAATACAACGCTTCATAGATAGTGTAACGTTTCAAGTTCCTTTCAAAGAGTCGAAGTGGGTGATTGAAGTGTATTGGACACTTTTTGTGGAATTTCAATATTACATATACCTGGCGTTGATCTTCCCGTTCTTGGCTAGTAACAAACTGTCTATTCGATTGATTGCCTATTACGGAACGCTCGCTTTAACCTTCCTTTCGCACTTCTTTGTGCCAATGCATACCAAGGAAAATGTGTTTTTTCACTTACCCGTTTTTGCTCTTGGGTTTTCGTTGTTCCTCTATTACAAAAAGAACATTTCGAAGCTCGAATTTTGGTCTGGAGTAATCATTTCTCTCGCGGTTGGACTCTTCAACATATATGATCAATTGCATTTGGGAACACATATTACGATTGTAGCAGGACTTACCTTCTTTGCAATCTATTTCATAAAAAAGGGTCCGTCGTGGTTGAACTTCCTTGGCGATGTTTCCTACTCGTATTATTTATTTCATTTGTTTTTCGTTTCATTCATCTTCGGAAAATTTTACCACGAGGCGCAGGACGGAAAATTGGTTTGGGTTGTCTTCTTTGCCATTCAGGCCTATTCAGTTCTTGGTGCTTGGATGATGTATCATATTCTTGAAAAACCTTCATTGGTCTGGACGAAGAAGATTCGTTATCGCTCCTAGGAACATTTCAGCGGCAATGTTGTTGTTGGTGTTATGAAAGTATATCGTCTATCTACAGAAACGTTTATTCCCGGTTCAATTGAAACCATTTGGAATTATTTCGCAACACCCATCAACTTGAATGAGATGACTCCTCCAGATATGAGTTTCGAAATTCTAACAGATGTTGAAGGTGTGAAGATGTATCCGGGAATGATCATTCAATACAAGGTTCGTCCGTTGTTAAATATTCCAATGGGATGGACAACAGAGATTACACATTGTGAAGACGGGAAGTACTTTGTAGACGAGCAAAGATTTGGTCCTTACGCCATGTGGCATCATCAGCATCACTTCGAAGCTGTTGCAGGCGGAGTGAAAATGACCGACACTGTTCACTATGCAATTGGAATGGGCATCCTAGGGCGTATTGCGTATTCGGTATACATTAAGAACAGATTGGCTGGAATCTTTTCCTACAGAGAAAAACGCGTGAAGGAAATATTCGGTTAATGTGAAGCAATGAGTTTCTTCACTTCCGTGCATTCTTCCGTTTGAATTTCAATTTGAAACAATTCACTCGGATAATTAAAATTGTTTAACTCATACAGGACGTATACGCAGACAAAAACATCCTTGACCTTCCGTTGCTTAAATCATACACACGAATGCGCTGAAAGGCTTTATTTGAAGAAATAGAGCAATGCATTTGCGAAGGGTTCGGGTGTAGAGTAATTCCATTTGTTTCGGAAATTGTTTCAATCGCATTTCGAATGTTCTTTTTCGGAATTAATTCCGGAAAGAGACCAAATACACATGGTTTTAGAACCATCCAAATTTCCCGCTGATTTTGACTAGCTCAAGCTTTCTTTTTAAAGCTGATTTCAGCAGTTTTATTGTTTTCGTTAAATGGTGAATAGCGCCTTTTGAGCGCTATTCTTATGTACTATCGAGTAAGTTTTTTGTATTTGATTCGGGTAGGTCCTGTGTCACCTAGACGTTTCTTTTTATTCTCTTCGTATTCTGAATAGGATCCTTCAAAATAATAAACTTGAGAATCTCCTTCGAACGCAAGAATGTGCGTACAAATGCGGTCTAAGAACCAACGGTCGTGACTAATTACAACAGCGCAACCAGCAAAGTTTTCAATGCCTTCTTCCAAAGCGCGAAGCGTATTCACGTCAATATCATTGGTAGGCTCATCGAGTAAAAGAACATTCGCTTCAGTTTTTAAAGTCATGGCGAGGTGCAAACGGTTGCGCTCTCCACCTGATAATACGCCGCACTTCTTTTGCTGGTCACCACCTGCGAAGTTGAACTTGCTGCAATAGGCGCGTGAATTAATGGTTTGTCCACCTAAATCAATGACTTCGTTGCCGCCACTGATTACTTCGTAAACACTTTTCTCTGGATCTATTTCTTTGTGTCGTTGGTCTACGTATCCAATCTTAACTGTGTCTCCAACTTTAAACTCGCCGCTGTCTGGTGTTTCTTCACCCATGATCATTCGGAACATGGTTGTTTTTCCGGCACCGTTCGGTCCGATAACACCAACGATTCCAGCAGGTGGAAGTTTGAATGAAAGGTTTTCAATGAGCAAACGGTCGCCGAATGATTTAGAAATTTCAATCGCATCAATAACTTCATTTCCTAATCGAGGACCATTTGGAATTGGAAGTTCCAGCTTCGCGTCTTTCTCGCGCTCGCCTTCAGCCATCATCTTGTCGTAGTTCTGAATACGGGCTTTATTCTTGGCCTGACGTCCTTTCGGATTCATACGAACCCATTCTAACTCACGCTCTAATATTTTTCTGCGCTTGCTTTCTTGCTTTTCTTCTGCAGCCAAACGCTTCGATTTTTGATCCAACCATTCGGTGTAGTTTCCTTCCCATGGAATACCTTCACCGCGATCCAATTCAAGAATCCATCCTGCAACATTGTCCAAGAAATAACGGTCGTGGGTTACGGCCAATACAGTTCCTGGATACTGTTGTAAGTGTTGCTCCAACCATTCAACGCTCTCAGCGTCCAAGTGGTTGGTAGGCTCATCCAACAACAATACATCCGGATTCTGAAGCAACAAACGACACAACGCCACACGGCGACGTTCTCCACCGCTTAAATTTTTAATAAGCGAATCTTCATCAGGACAACGAAGAGCGTCCATCGCAATAGACAACTTCGTGTCTAAATCCCATCCGCCTAACGCTTCAATTTTATCTTGAACAGCAGCTTGACGATCCATCAAAGCCTGCATTTTATCCGGATCATTCAGAATTTCTTCGTCACCGAATTTCAAATTAATCTCTTCGTATTCTTTCAGAACATCGGTAATAGGCTTAACTCCTTCTTCTACAATTTCACGAACAGTTTTGGTGTCGTCCAATTGTGGTTCTTGCGGAAGGTAACCAACCGAATATCCTGCCGACCATACCACGTCTCCTTGAAACTCTTGGTCAAGGTTTGCAATGATCTTCATTACAGTCGATTTACCTGCACCGTTCAATCCGATAATTCCAATTTTAGCTCCGTAGTAAAACGAAAGATAAATGTCTTTTATAATGTGCTTGCCAGTAGGAGTGTACTTGTTTACACCCACCATGGAAAATATGATTTTTTTGTCGCTCATAGTTGAAAATTGAACGGCAAAGATACGTATCCTAAGCGCTGTATTTTTCTATTCCTTTTAAAATTGCAGAAGTCGCCCCAGCATGATCTGATACGTATTTTTTTCCAACGTTTGGAATAACGTTTTCGAAACGCAATTGCTCAATAAAGGAAGAAAGTTCCTCAAGACTTTCAATCGTAAAGGCAGCGCCATTTTTAACCAAGTCAACCGCCTCTTGAAATTTTTTGTAATTCGGTCCGAAGGCCATGGGAACTCCGTAAACAGCAATCTCCAGGGAATTGTGAAGTCCCTTTCCGAATCCACCACCAAGCACAACAGCGTTCGCTTGAGAATAAATAGACGACAACATGCCAATTGAATCGACAATTAAAACGCGCGCTTCATTGTTTTTTTTTGGTTGAAAGGAAGAGAATAATACCACTCCAAACTTCTCGAAACGAGCAATCGATTCTTGAATTCTACTGGCATGAATTTCATGTGGTACAACGCAAACTTTTAAATTATTTACGCGTTGAAGAAGCATAGCCAAGAGCGATTCTTCTTCCGTATAACTCGATCCAAGTACAACTAGGAATTCATCCTGTTTGAATGAGGTTAACCAACTTAAATCTTTAGTCGAATTCGAAATTTCCAACACGCGATCGAAACGTGTATCTCCTGAAACGCTGACATTGTTAAATTTAATTTTCCGAAGAAGGTTTTGCGTGTTTTCGTTTTGAACGAAAAAGTGTGTAACCGCTTTCAATGTTGGTCTCCATATAAATCCATGCCATTGGAAAAAGCGTTGGTCTTCGCGCATAATCACCGAGATGCAAAACAACTTTACGTTTTGTTTTTTCAAGTTTGAAAAGTAATTCGTCCAGAATTCATATTTCACAAAAAAGGCTTGAGAAGGGTTAAGGATTCGAACGAATTTTTTGGCGTTTAAAAAAGTGTCGAGAGGCAGATATCCGATCCAATCGGCACCAGCATAATTCTTTCGAACTTCATAGCCTGAAGGAGAAAAAAAAGTAAGTGCAATGAGTGCTTTTGGATTTCTAGATTTGAGTGCTTCCATCACTGGTCTTCCTTGCTCAAATTCCCCGAGTGAGGCGCAATGGAACCAAATGATTTCAGAATCAGTTGAAAGTGAATTTCGCCATTTTTTCAATTTGGAAATTGAAATCCTTCTTCCTTTATTTCCGATTCGAATTTTCTTATTGAAAAGTCCAACAAGTGGAAGAAGTATTCCAATGATTTGCCAAACAAACGAATAGAAAAATCGAAGCATGAATTAGTAGATATAGAAATCGTTTGGAGCACGCTGATACAAATTCAAAACCCATCCTGCACGCAAGCCGAACAACATGTCTATTCGTTTTGCAGTGTCTTGCGTTTGGGTATCGAGATTCCATTCTCTTCGGCTTTGCGTAAAGCCTTCGGTCGCTTGAGCGCCAATGTAGAAGTTGATCAGTCTATTGTTGCTGAGGTGGTAGTAACCAATAAATTGATTCAGTGAAAGGCCATTTGTTAATCGGTCATAACCTTTCAAATAATCGCCTTCAAGTTGTGTAATCTTTGCCTCCTGATGTTCCAATCTTATTTTGTGTTGAAGTAGTCCAACACCAGCGGTAATAAGTAGTCCAGAGTTTTTGTTTGGACCAATGATAGGCAACAATTTCCCTCCCTGCAGAAAAACATTAAACCCTCTTTCTTGAATGAACATCGTTGCAATTTGTCCCTGCTCGTCAAGAATTTCGCCGCGTGCGGTCAGTAGATTACTGAGCAAATTTGGCTCGTGTACTTTGTTTCCAAAGAGATAATTGAATTGAACACCGTAATACCAGTTTTTCTTGTCTTTAATGTGAAATCCGGCTTCGAGACTGCCATTGTTTCCAAATCTATTGGCTAAATCGCCACCTGGGGTGGAATACCCGTATCCAACGGTAACATGTGGATTGAAGAGCGACGAATCACGCACTTGCCATTGTCCGAATGAAACGAAGCAAGCCAGTTGCCAAAAAGCAAGGAGTTTGAGTTTCTTCATACTGCGAAAGTAAATGTTATTGATTGGAAACTAAAGCTTAATTTTGTTGCCCTTAAATTTCAATACATGTCAACAAATATCCAAATGGTTGATCTCAAGAAACAATACTTGAAGATTAAAGAAGAAATAGATACAGCGGTTGTAAATGTTATGACTAATGCGAATTTTATCAATGGAGCTGAAGTAAAATCATTTCAAAATAATCTTGAGAGCTACTTGAATGTCAAACATGTCATTCCGTGCGCCAATGGAACAGACGCCTTGCAAATAGCCATGATGGGCTTGGGTCTTCAGCCAGGGGATGAGGTAATAACGGCTTCATTTACCTATGTAGCAACAGCAGAGGTGATGGCATTGTTGGGATTAGTTCCAATATTAGTTGAAGCCAAGGAATTTGATTTTACAATAGATCCAGCAGAAATTGAAAAGGCAATTACGCCAAAAACAAAGGCCATTGTTCCGGTTCATTTGTTTGGGCAAGGCGCAGACATGAATGCAATCATGGATATTGCTCTTAGACATAATTTGTTTATAATTGAAGATACCGCTCAAGCACTGGGCGCAACCTATCAGTTGGCGAATGGCGAATCTGCAGCTTTAGGAACCATTGGCGATATTGGTTGCACGAGCTTTTTTCCTTCTAAGAATTTGGGATGCTATGGCGATGGTGGCGCTTTGTTCACCAATAGCGATGAGCTCGCAGCGAATTTGCGCATGATTGCCAATCATGGTCAGAAGGTACGGTATTATCACGATGTTATAGGAGTTAATTCTCGCTTAGACACCATGCAAGCAGCTATTTTAGACATTAAGCTGAAGCATTTGAATAGATATGCAGAATCTAGAAGAAGCGTTGCTGACTATTACGACAATGCCTTGTCGGGAATAGAAGATTTAATGACACCCAATCGTATTTCTGATGGTACCCATGTTTTTCATCAATACACCTTACGTGTGCTCAATGGAAAAAGAGATGGTTTGAAGTCTTACCTGGAAGAAAGGGGAGTGCCAAGTATGATTTATTACCCACTTCCGTTACATTTCCAAAAGGCATTTGAGAACGAAAGGTATCCAAAAGGCTCAATGCCAATTAGTGAGCGTCTGTCGGCCGAAGTTTTATCTCTTCCGATTCATACGGAAATGACCTCTGAGGAACTGGAATTTATCGTCGATAACGTGAAGTCATTTTTCAACGTGTAATGGGATTCCGAGCGAAAAAAAATGAAAAAACGGGCGTTTTCGCTGTTTTTATCAAAAAAAAATCGGGCTTCGGCTCATATTTTTTAAATTGAAAATCAGCATGTTAACTACCCATGACGTTTTTTTTAAAAAGAAATTCACAATAGTGCTTGTGAATAACAATTCATGATGTACATTTGCACCCCGAATTTTCCGAGTCGTGTACTCGTATTAAAAATAGTGAAATAAAGGAACTTACATAACAATGCCAACAGTTCAACAGTTAATCAAAAAGGGTCGCGAACCGAAGACCTACCGCAGTAAATCAGCTGCCCTAACCTCATGTCCACAGCGTCGTGGGGTTTGTACCAAAGTGTACACTACTACTCCTAAGAAACCAAACTCAGCATTACGTAAGGTTGCTAAGGTTCGTTTAACGAACGGTTTTGAAATCATCGCTTATATCGGTGGTGAAGGACACAACCTACAAGAGCATAGCATTGTATTGGTTCGTGGAGGTCGTGTGAAAGATTTACCAGGGGTTCGTTACCACATCGTACGTGGTGCTTTGGACACTGCCGGTGTTAACGGTCGTGGTCAAAGAAGATCTAAGTACGGTACTAAGCGTCCAAAAGTTAAAAAATAATCGCATTAAGAATATCTTGCAATGAGAAGAAGAAAAGCCAAAAAAATTGCGGTACTTCCAGATCCTAAGTTCAACGAGGTTACTGTAACGAAGTTTGTCAATAATTTAATGCTTCAAGGAAAGAAAGGGGTAGCCTTTTCAATCTTTTATGATGCAATCGATCGTGTAGCTACCAAGACTAGCGAAGATGGATTAGAGATTTGGAAGAAAGCATTGGAGAACGTAACACCAGCTGTCGAAGTTAGAAGCCGCCGTGTAGGTGGGGCAACGTTCCAAATTCCTTCTCCAATCCGTGAAGATCGTAAGAATTCAATGGCTATGAAATGGTTGATTGGATATTCTCGCAAGAGAAACGAGAAGAGCATGGCTGAGAAGTTAGCTAACGAAATCGTTGCTGCGTCAAAAGGTGAAGGTTCTGCTTTCAAAAAGAAAGAAGACGTTCACAGAATGGCTGAAGCGAACAAAGCATTCTCACATTTCCGTTTCTAATTAAGTTAAAGAAAAAAGCATGTCACGCGACCTTTTATATACAAGAAATATCGGAATTGCTGCCCACATTGATGCGGGTAAGACAACTACAACTGAGCGTATCCTTTATTATGCTGGTGTAAACCACAAAATCGGAGAAGTTCACGACGGTGCTGCTACAATGGACTGGATGGCGCAAGAGCAGGAGCGTGGTATCACGATTACTTCTGCAGCTACTACAGTTAGTTGGACATACCGTAACCAACCATATCATATCAACATCATTGATACTCCTGGTCACGTTGACTTTACCGTTGAGGTAAACCGCTCATTGCGTGTATTGGATGGATTGGTGTTCTTGTTTTCTGCAGTTGATGGTGTTGAGCCACAATCAGAGACAAACTGGCGTTTGGCGAACAACTACAACGTTGCTCGTATCGGTTTCGTTAACAAAATGGACCGTCAAGGTGCTGACTTCTTAAACGTTGTTAAGCAAGTAAAAGAAATGTTAGGTAGCAATGCAGTTCCATTGCAATTACCTATCGGTGCTGAAGATGATTTCAAAGGAGTAGTTGACTTGATCAACTTCCGTGGAATGATTTGGAATGAGCATGACAAGGGAATGACTTACCAAGAGGTAGAAATTCCTGCGGACATGATGGATGAGGCTTTAGAGTATCGCGAGAAGCTTCTTGAAGCAGTAGCTGAATACGATGAGTCTTTGATGGAGAAATTCTTCGAAGATCCAAATAGCATGACCGAGCGTGAGATCTTAGATGCTCTTCGCAAAGCGGTTATCGATATGAAGATTGTTCCAATGGTTTGTGGTTCTTCTTTCAAAAACAAAGGAGTTCAAACCATGTTGGATTTGGTAATGGAATTAATGCCATCACCACTTGATAAAGAAAGCATCATGGGTACACACCCTGATACTGGAGCAGAGTTAAGCCGTAAGCCATCTTACGATGAGCCTTTTGCAGGTTTGGCCTTCAAAATTGCAACTGACCCATTTGTAGGTCGTTTAGCATTTACTCGTGCATACAGTGGTAAGTTGGATGCTGGATCATACGTTCTTAACGCGCGTAGCGGAAACAAAGAGCGTATCTCTCGTATCTTCCAAATGCACGCTAACAAGCAAAACCCAATTGAGGTTTTGGGAGCTGGTGACATTGGAGCGGTAGTAGGATTTAAGGACATTAAGACAGGAGATACATTGTGTGATGAAAAGAATCCAATTGTTCTCGAGTCAATGGTATTCCCTGAGCCTGTAATTGGTTTGGCAATTGAGCCAAAGACGCAAGCAGATAGCGATAAGTTAGGTATGGCTTTGGCTAAATTGGCTGAAGAGGATCCAACGTTCCGTGTAAGAACCGACGAAGAAACTGGTCAAACAGTTATCTCTGGTATGGGTGAATTGCACTTGGAAATCATCGTTGACCGTCTTCGTCGTGAGTTCAAAGTAGAGTGTAACCAAGGTGCACCTCAAGTATCTTACAAAGAGGCTATCACTGCTGCATCAAACCACAGAGAGGTTTACAAGAAGCAATCGGGTGGACGTGGTAAGTTCGCGGATATTGTTATCAATATCGGACCAAACGACGACGCTGAGAAGACCGGATTGGTATTCATCAACAATATCAAGGGTGGTAATATTCCTCGTGAATTCATCCCATCTATTGAAAAAGGATTTAAAGAAGCTATGTTGAACGGTGTGTTGGCTGGATACAACATTGACTCGATGAAAGTTGAGTTGAATGACGGATCTTTCCACGCGGTTGACTCGGATGCACTTTCTTTCGAATTGTGTGCTAAGATGGCCTTCCGTGAAGCAGCTCCGAAGTGTAAGCCAATCATTCTTGAGCCAATCATGAAACTTGAAATCGTTACCCCATCTGAAAACATGGGTGATGTTATCGGTGACTTGAACAAGCGTCGTGGTATGATTGAAGGCACAAGCGAGCGTAGCGGTGCTACAGTAATTAGCGGTAAAGTTCCATTGTCTGAGATGTTCGGATATGTAACAGATCTTCGTACAATTACTTCAGGACGTGCTACATCGTCAATGGAATTCAACAATTACGCTCCAGCTCCAAGTAACGTTGCAGAAGTTGTAATTGCTAAAGCAAAAGGAAAAAACGCATAATATATAGAACCTAGATGGCTCAAAAGATTAGAATCAAGTTAAAGTCCTACGATCACAACTTAGTAGATAAGTCTGCTGAGAAAATTGTGAAGACTGTGAAGTCGACCGGGGCAGTTGTAAACGGACCAATTCCGTTGCCAACACACAAGCGTATTTACACTGTACTTCGTTCACCGCACGTGAACAAGAAGGCACGTGAGCAGTTCGAGTTGAACTCATACAAGCGCTTGCTAGATATTTACAGTTCTTCTTCGAAAACTGTAGATGCATTAATGAAGCTAGAATTGCCTAGCGGAGTAGAAGTAGAAATCAAAGTTTAACAATTAAATACACAGACACATGCCAGGCATAATTGGTAAAAAAATCGGTATGACTAGCGTCTACAGTGCCGCTGGGAAAAACATCCCATGCACAGTGATAGAAGCTGGTCCATGTGTAGTGACCCAAGTTAGAACCTTGGAAAAGGACGGTTATACCGCTGTTCAGCTCGCATACGGCGAAAAGAAGGAGAAAAACACTTCTAAGCCAATGCAAGGTCACTTCAAGAAAGCAGGAACAACTCCTAAGCGTTTCATCGCTGAGTTCCACGACTTCGAAACAGAGAAAAACTTAGGTGATGTTGTAACAATCGCTGAGTTGTTCACCGAAGGCGAGAACGTTGACGTGATCGGTACCTCTAAAGGAAAAGGATTCCAAGGTGTTGTAAAGCGCCACGGATTTAGTGGGGTAGGAGAAAGCACACACGGACAACACAACCGTTTACGTGCACCAGGATCGTTAGGAGCATCATCTGATCCATCACGCGTATTCAAGGGAATGCGCATGGCAGGTCGTACTGGTGGAAACCAACGCACCTTGCAAAATTTAGAGGTAATTAAGGTATTGGCTGATGAGAATTTGATTCTTGTTAAAGGTGCAATCCCTGGTTACAATGGTTCAACCGTTTATATCGTGAAGTAATATGAAACTGGATATATTCAACATACAAGGTCAAAAGACGGGAAATTCCGTTGAACTTGACGCAGAAGTATTCGGAATCGAACCGAATGATCACGCGATCTACTTAGATGTTAAGCGTTACTTAGCTGCTCAGCGCACAGGTACGCACAAGACTAAGCACAGAGGTGAGATCCACGGTTCTACGAAGAAATTACACAAGCAAAAAGGTACTGGTGGCTCTCGTAAGGGTAGTGCAAAGAATCCGTTGTTCCGTCAAGGGGGTAGCGTTTTCGGACCACGTCCAAGAGCATACGATATCAAAGTAAACAGAAGCACTACACGTTTAGCTCGTGCCTCAGCTTTAAGCTACAAAGCAAAAGAGAACGGAATTGTTTTAGTGGATGCTTTGTCTTTCGATAAACCAAAAACAAGTGAATTCGTTAATGTATTGAAGAACCTTTCTTTAAACAGCCGCAAGTCACTTATCCTTATCCCAGAAAGAAACGACAGTCTTTACTTAAGCTCTCGTAACATTCAAGGAGCTAACGTGCAAATCGCTAGCATGGTGAACACTTACGATATCATGAACAGCCATCAAGTTGTTTTCGTAGGTAACGCACACGAATTGGTAACTAACATTCTTAAAAAATAACTGTCATGAGCGAAATCCTTATTCGACCATTGGTTACGGAGAAAATGACCGCAATCCAAGAAAAGCAAGGCAAGTACGGCTTCGTGGTAGCATTGAACGCTAACAAGATTGAAATCAAGAAAGCGATCGAGAAGAACTACGGTGTGACAGTTATGCAAATCAACACCCTTCGTTACGACGGAAAGAATAAATTCCGTTATACAAAGGCAGGAATTGTTTCTGGAAGAAGCGCAAGCTACAAGAAAGCTATCGTGAAGTTGGCTGCAGGTGAAACAATTGATTTTTATTCTAACATCTAACAGAAGAGGAAATGGGCATTAAGAAATTAAATCCGGTAACTCCAGGTACTCGCTTCAAAGTGGCTTCCACTTTCGAAGAGTTGACTACCGACCGTCCATACAAGCCTTTAGTGGTAACATTAAAGAAGACTGGTGGACGTAACAACCAAGGAAAGCGCACAATGCGTATGATTGGTGGTGGTCACAAGCGTAACTACCGTCTTATCGACTTCAAAAGAGACAAACACGGTATCGAGTGTACTGTAATGACTATCGAATACGATCCAAATCGTTCAGCACGTATTGCTCTTGTAGAATACGCTGATGGAGAAAAGCGTTACATCATTGCACCTGCTGGATTGGCAGTTGGAATGAAGCTTTCAAGCGGTACAGGAAGTGCACCTGAAGTTGGAAATGCAATGATGTTGAGTGAGATTCCTTTGGGAACTGTAATTCACAACATTGAAATGCGTCCAGGCAAGGGTGGATCTTTAGCAAGAAGCGCTGGTTCATACGCACAATTAAGTGCTCGTGACGGTGAGTATGCTATCATTACTCTTCCTTCTGGTGAAACACGTAAAGTTTTAGCAAAATGTATTGCTACCATCGGAACTGTTTCAAACGGAGAGCACAACTTGACTCGTTCAGGTAAGGCAGGAAGAAGTCGTTGGTTAGGTCGTCGCCCACGTGTACGTGGTGTTGCAATGAATCCGGTGGATCACCCAATGGGTGGTGGTGAAGGACGTCAGTCTGGAGGTATCCCAAGATCACGCAAAGGAACACCTGCTAAAGGATTAAAGACGCGCAAAAGCAAGAAGCCGTCAAGTAAATTTATCATTGAACGTAGAAAGAAATAATTGAGAAATGGCTAGGTCACTAAAAAAACCACCTTTTGT
>JBJOON010000024.1:0-15849 GCA_046051235.1 Bacteroidota bacterium | reverse complement strand
ATATTCAAATTCAAAGAATTAAGGTATTTCAAATTGTTAAGAACATGTTACTTCAATGATAATAACCATAAATCCAAAGAAAAGGGAAAGAACTTACTGACGGAATTAACAGCCCTATTACTATTACTATTTCCTTTTATAAAGAATATAATAAGATAATAGATGTTGGTGAAAACAAAGTTAGTCCCAAATACGTTTTGAAATGGAAATCATAACGAACTTTGAAAAATGAAATCAATCGGAATATTAATCACTTTTCTCTTGGCCGGACATTTTACCGTTTGGTCCCAGAAGGAGTTCAAGGTATTCTTTTACAGCAATGGCCAGAAGAGCAGCGAGGGTTTCTTGGAACAAGGAAAACCTAACGGTTATTGGAAGAATTACTACGAGACAGGTATTCTGAAATCAGAGGGTAACCGAAAAGATTTTCAGCTAGATTCCACGTGGAAGTTTTTTAGGGTTGATGGTTCTCTTCAGCTGTCCATCGAGTACAAAGAGAATTTGAAATTTGGATTGGAATGCTTCTACGATTCGTTGGGAAGGAAGGAAAGATCTATTTCGTACATATCAGATGTCAAGGAAGGACCTGCAACGGAATACTTTCCATCAGGCGGAAAAAGAACCTCTTTCAATTACACAAATAATTTGATCGAAGGAAAGTATTTCGAATACGCTGAAGACGGAAGGGTTATTACTCGTCGGACGTATAAGAACGGACTTATTTATTCTGAAGAAAAGATAAATCGTTATAACAAGAACGGACAGCGTATAGGTTTATGGGTTGATTTAAGAGAGAATGGAAAGTTGAAGGAAGAAGGAAATTATCTTAACGGATTAAAGGAAGGAACATTCAAAGTCTATAACAAACAAGGAGAATTTTGGAAGTTTGAATTTTATGAATTAGGTGTTTTGAAGGAGAATTCGGAAGAAACGGAATTTGTTAAAATTGAGAAGTTCTATGATTCAAAAGGAAGGGTAATCGAACGAGGTGGAACGAAGAACGGTTTAAAGCACGGAATCTTTCAAACACTGGATTCCACGGGAAACATTATTTTCTCACGATTGTATTTGAACGATTTTAAGCAAGCCGAGGGGAAGTATGATTCGTTGAATAGAGAAATTGGTGAATGGAAGTATTTCTATCCTTCGGGTTCAGTTCGATCAGTTGGAAGTTTTTCAAATGGAAAGAAAGTAGGTGATTGGAAATTCTATTTCGAAAATGGAAAACTGGAGCAATCTGGGAAGTACGATAATAATTTGGTAGTTGGAAAATGGATGTGGTATTATTCTTCTGGAATTGTCTTGAGAGAAGAATATTATCGGAAGGGAAAATTAGACGGACATTACATTGAGAATGATAGTTTAGGAAATGTAGTTTTAGAAGGAGATTTTGGCGACGGTTTGAAGCAAGGAAAGTGGATTCGATTTATTAATGACCATAAGGAGGAAGGAGACTATGTAGACGATGAGCGCAATGGACTTTGGGTATTCACCCACTCAAATGGAAATAAAATGTACGAGGGTAATTTCGAGTTGGGGGTGGCCGTTGGAAAACATGAATACTTTTATTCGAATGGAAAACCTGAAATGCGCGGTACATACTCAGGCGGAGAGTTAGATGGCGATTGGATGTATTTCGATGAGGATGGAAATTACATCAACACTGTCACCTATCAAAGTGGAAAATTGTATAAGGTAGACGGTGTTAAGCTGAAAGAGAAGAAGTAGTTTGTTTCACATGAAATTATCTTCCAATGTGAATTAACAGGATTGAAATATCCGAAGGATTAACCCCGCTGATTCTGCTTGCCTGTCCAACAGTTGCTGGACGAATCTTCGAAAGTTTCTGTCTTGCTTCGATACTCATTGAAGTCAATTTGAGATAATCAAATTCAGGAGAAAGTTGAATGTGATCCAGTCTTGTTAACTTATCTGCCATATCCTTCTCTCGCTGCAAATAACCCGCATATTTAACACTTATCTCCACCGCGGCTACTACTTCTACCCTATCATCCCCTAATGTTGAAATTTGCGCCTGTAAATAATTATTTACTGAAATAATATCCTCTAAAGAGATTTGTGGCCTGCTTAGCAACGTAAGCAACTTCATTTTTTGTTCAATAGGAGCGCTTCCTTTTTCCTCTAAAAGTCCATTAATTTCTTCAGGGGAGGTGGAGGTTTTTTCTATGGACTTCATCACTGTTTTAATGTTCGCTCGCTTCTTTTCTAGAAGTTGCATTCGCGCGTCTGTAGCCAAACCTATTGCATGAGAAAGCGGAGTCAGACGTTCGTCTGCATTGTCTTGTCTGAGTAACGTTCTGTATTCAGCTCGGCTAGTGAACATACGATAGGGTTCATCTGTGCTCTTTGTAATAAGATCATCTATCAAAACTCCTATGTATGCTTCGTTGCGTTGGAGGGTAAACGGTGCTTTTTCTTGGACAAACAATCCAGCATTTATACCTGCAACTATTCCTTGTCCAGCAGCTTCTTCATACCCGGTGGTACCATTGATTTGTCCTGCAAAGAACAGTCCTGCAACATCCTTACTCTCTAAGGTTGGTTTCAGTTGATCGGGTGGAAAATAATCGTATTCGATGGCATAACCCGGTCTGAACATTTTAGCTTTTTCAAATCCGGGAATCAGATTCAACGCCTTCTGCTGAACTTCTTCCGGAAGGCTGGTAGAAAATCCGTTGAGATAAATTTCTACTGTTTTCCACCCCTCTGGTTCAACGAACAATTGGTGAGAATCTTTGTCTGCAAAGCGTGTAATTTTATCTTCAATAGACGGACAATAGCGAGGACCAGTTCCTGTAATTCTACCTGTGAACATTGGACTTTGTTCGAATCCTGTTGCCAAAACTTCGTGCACCGCACTGTTGGTATTGGTTATCCAGCAGCAGCGTTGTTTGGTTATTTTAGGTTGGTGAATGAAAGAGAATCGCTGTGGGTTCACATCACCTTCTTGCACTTCCATTTTCGAGTAATCGAGTGATCTTCCGTCAATTCTCGGCGGTGTGCCTGTTTTCATTCTACCTGCTCTGAAACCCAGTGATACAAGCTGTTCTGTTATTCCATGTGAAGCTTTTTCTCCGATTCTTCCTCCTCCGAATTGTTTCTCGCCAATGTGTATAACACCGTTCAAGAATGTCCCACTAGTAATAACTACAGCATCACATGAGAAATCTATTCCTAGCGCGGTTTTCACGCCTTTCACACGGTTATTTTCTATTACAATCTCGTTTACAGAGTCTTGCCAAAAATCGACATTGGGAGTTTGTTCCAATGCGTTACGCCATTCTTCAGCGAATAGCATACGATCGTTTTGAGTACGCGGACTCCACATAGCTGGACCCTTACTTAAATTGAGCATGCGATACTGTATTGCAGATAGGTCTGAGACTATCCCACTATATCCACCTAGGGCATCTATCTCTCTGATTATTTGTCCTTTAGCTACACCACCCATCGCAGGATTACAAGACATTTGTCCTATTTTATTCATATCCATTGTGATGAGCAATACGCTATTTTTGAGGTTTGCCGCAGCCGCAGCCGCCTCGTTTCCCGCATGTCCTGCGCCAACAACTACGACGTTATAATGTTTTTTCATTTTTTTGAATGTTTCACGTGAAACGTATTTTATAACCTAAATCAATGATTGAATTATTGAGCAAATTTAGTTAAAAAGAGTGATATACACAAGTCTTCATTTTCAGTCATTTCTTTTTTCTTTTTCGTACTTTTATCTTGAAAACCAATGAGATGAAGAACTCCGTGAGCTAAGACTCTGAGAAGTTCTTCCTTATATTCTACGTTGTGAAAATAAGCATTTTCTTTTACGCGTTCCACGCTAATGAAGATATCTCCTGACACAATTTCATCTTCACAATAATCGAAAGTGATGATATCGGTGTAATAGTCATGCTGGAGGAAATTTTGATTTACTTCCAATATTTTTTCATCAGAACAAAAGATGAAGGCTAATTCACCGATTTTTTTACCGTGATTTGAGACAAATTCTTTAATCCAGGCTTTTAAAAGGCGTTTAGAAGGCGTTTTGGTAGTCACACCTTCGTTATGGAATGAAATGTTATTCATGGCCACGAAAATGCCCTTGTTTTTTGATTATAATACAGGGTTAAACCAAACTTGACGAACAAGCAGTGGTTAACAATTCAAAAACTTAGCAGAATTCAATCCTGAATAATGCTGCAATTTTGAAAGACATTAAACGAACTATGAGAAAGATTCAAGTGATTTTATCCCTGGCGCTGATTGTGGCTATAGGATTTGTTGGCTGTGTGCCTCAAAGAAAATTTGCTGAAATGAAAACAGCGAAGGATGAGTCTGACGTTGAAAATAAAGAACTGCAAAAGCAGATTGACAATGTTAGTGCAACAACCAAAGAACAAGGTGCTACAATTGAAACGTTGAAGAAATCAATTAATAAGTTGAGCGAAGACACGACTTTGTACGGCAAGGAATACCGCCGACTTCGTGTGATGTACGATAAAGTAAACGAATTAAATAACGAGCTTTTGGCGAAAAACGAGAAGCTTTACAGCAACTCTTTGGAAGAAAATAAAAAATTGCTTCTTGATTTAGAGCGCGCAAAAGAAGCACTTCAGGTGAAGGAAGATTCGCTTTACAAACTTGAGAAATCTGTTAAAGAAAAACAATTGGCGTTATCCAAGGCGCAGAAAGATTTGTTTGAACGTGAGGTTAAGATTAAAGAACTTGACTCTTTGTTGCAAGCGCAACGCAGTGCCAGCGAGTTGTTAAAAGCAAAGTTGGAAGCAGCGTTGTTGAACTACAAGAACAAAGGAATTACGGTTCGTGAAGAGAACGGAAAGGTATACGTGAGCATGGAAGCTCAATTGTTATTTCCTTCAGGAAAAACAGAAATCAATGCAGATGGAAAATCGGCAATCATTCAACTCGCAAAAATTATTCAAGACGAAAAGGATTTAAACATTATTGTTGAAGGACATACGGATACAGACAAGATTAGTTCCGGGGGATCTATACCTAGAGATAACTGGGAGTTGAGTGTATTGCGTTCAACAGAGGTGATTAAATTAATTACTGCAAATAGCAGCATTGACCCATCACAATTATCAGCATCTGGAAGAAGTGAATATCACCCATTGGATGTGAATGATAAAGCAAGAAACAGAAGGATTGAAATTATTCTTGAACCCAACTTGAAGGAGTTGTACAAGATTATCAAATAAACCGGTGCTTAATTGAAAGAAAGAAGAGGCTTCGGCCTCTTTTTTGTGTTTAGAAAATCCTTCAAGTGGTTCATTTCGTGGGGGTAACACTATTATGAACTCTATGTTGTTGAAATGTTAAGTTTGAATGAGATGCATCAGTTCTTGTTCCTTTTAAGTTTGACGAAATCAAACTTTTCAAACTATGAAAAAAATCTTTTTGTTTTGCGCTTCTGTAGCGCTCGTGGGCACAATGAATGCTCAGTTAACATCTAAGAAAGGTGAAAACTATTTACCTGAAGCTGGAGAGTATGCTATTGGAGCAGACGCTTCCTCAATGTTGTCTTATTTCGGAAACATGTTGAACGGTGGTTCAAACACAGGATTCGGAATGGGTTACACCAACGGAGCAACTGCTATCACTGGTAAGAAATTCATGACAGATAAAATGGCTTACCGCGGAATGGTTCGTATCGGATTTGGTTCTGATAAGGTTGTTACTCCAGCGGCAACAGGAGAAGATGTTGTAACAAACAGCTACAACAACATTACTTTAGGTGGTGGTGTTGAGTACCGTCGTGGTAACACTCGCCTTCAAGGGTATTATGGTGCTATGGCAATGGTTGGACTTGGCGGAAGCAAGACTTCTTACGAGTACGGTGCTGGTGCAGTAGCAGGAGATATCACTGAAGAGAAAGACGGATCTACCTTCGGGTTAGGTGTTCGTGCTTTCGTTGGTGTTGAGTACTTCGTTTTACCTAAGGTTTCTATCGGTGGTGAATTCGGATGGGGATTAGGTTTCTCTAGCACGGGTGCTTCTGAGACAACTATCGAAGGAGCTGAAGCTGTAACTGGCGGAAAGTCTTCTTCATTCGGTCTTGATACTGATAACAACGCGTTCGGAGTTGCTCCAGCGGCTGTATTGGTTCACTTCCACTTCTAATTGAAGTTTAAGAAATATGAAAAGGGTCTCGCAAGAGACCCTTTTTTGTTTCTTAAGTATTGTAAAAAGAATTACTCCACCGTCACACTCTTCGCTAAATTCCTTGGCTGGTCAACGTTACAGCCACGCATGATGGCAACGTGATAAGAGAACAACTGCAATGGAATTACAGAAACTATAGGAACTAAACTATCGTCGGTTCGAGGAATTTCAATCACGTGGTCGGCCATGCCTTTCACGGTTTTGTCCCCTTCGGTAACGATTGCTATGATTTGTCCTTTGCGAGCTTTTACTTCTTGAATGTTACTTACAACTTTCTCGTAAGAAGCACCTTCGGTTGCAATGACAATCACAGGCATGTTTTCGTCGATTAACGCAATAGGTCCGTGCTTCATTTCAGCAGCCGGATACCCTTCAGCGTGAATATAAGAAATCTCTTTCAGCTTCAAAGCGCCCTCTAGAGCAACCGGGAAGCTGTAACCCCTGCCAAGATACAATGCATTCCCACAATGCTGATATTTAACCGCAATGGATTCAGTAATGCTATTTGTTTTCAATACTTGTTCCACCTTGAGTGGAAGAGACCCCAATTCTGCCATCAAGCGTGACGTTCTCTCGTTTGAAATAACACCACGTTTTTGTGCTACAGCCAAAGCTATTTGATAAAGAACTACAACTTGAGCCGTGAAGGCTTTTGTTGAAGCAACCCCGATTTCTGGCCCCGCGTGGGTATAAGCTCCGCAGTGGGTAGCGCGAGAAATAGAACTTCCCACAACATTACATACCCCGAAAATTAATGCGCCTCTTTCTTTTGCTAATTCAATAGCAGCAAGTGTATCTGCCGTTTCTCCGGATTGAGAAATAGCAATGACAATATCGGTTGGATAGATAATCGGGTTTCTATATCGGAACTCACTGGCGTATTCAACTTCAACAGGAATACGAGCGAAATCTTCGAACAGATACTCTGCAACAAGACCTGCATGCCAAGAGGTTCCGCAAGCCACAATTAAAATACGCTGTGCAGTTTTCCAACGCTCTTCGTGCTCATCGATTCCACTCATCTTAATGAGCCCGGTTTTCAAATTTACGCGACCACGAATAGAGTCTTCAATACTGCGAGGCTGCTCGTGAATTTCCTTCAACATGAAAGAATCGTATCCGCCTTTTTCAATGGCCTCAAGCTTTAATTCTAATGCTTGAATGTATGGGACTTGACTTTGGTTTTCAATGTTAACAATGGTCAAACCAGTGGTGCGGTCTACACGCGCAACCTCTTCATCGTTTAAGTAAACAACATTCTTGGTGTACTCGATAATTGGCGTAGCATCACTGGCAATGTAGAAGTCGTCATTAGAGCCAATTCCAATCACCAACGGACTTGATTTCTTAGCAACAATCAGTTGATCGGCATTTGATTTATCCATTACAACAATTGCATACGCACCATGCACTTCCGAAAGTGCAAGACGAACAGCTTCAAACAGACTTACCTTTTCGGCGTTTCGAACGTCTTCGATTAAGTGAACCAAAACCTCAGTGTCGGTGTCGCTTAAAAACACGTGTCCGCGGTTCATTAACTCTTGTTTAATGGAAGCGTAATTTTCAATTATTCCGTTGTGAATGAGCGCAATTGACCCATCTCCGCTGCAATGCGGGTGAGCATTCACGTCGTTTGGAACACCGTGTGTTGCCCAACGAGTATGACCAATTCCAATGTGCGAAAGTGGCTTGATAGGACCCACTACATTTTCTAATTCTACAACTTTCCCCTTACATTTTTTAACAACAAGTTCCCCGTTGTCAATGTAAGCCATACCCGCACTGTCGTACCCGCGATACTCCAAACGACTAAGACCTTTAATTACCTTTTCATAAACCGGTTCATTACTTAAATAGCCAACAATTCCACACATAAGATATTTTTTTAGTTTGAATATGTAATGATTAAGCGTGTGTTTTCGCTTGAAATATTTGAAAAATCAGGACCATGTAAAATGGTTCGATTAACCGAGACTCCAGCAGCCCCGGAAACAATAAATAGCGGAGCGTTTTCCATCTCGCCAGAAATTACTTTTTGAACATATTGTGTAATGTTCAAGCGATATCTTTTGTTTGTCTCTTCCACACCACCACCAATGTTCCCTGTGAACTGATCGGGAAGAGCAACCAAAGTTCCTTCGCTGTTCTGATAGAAAACGAAAATTTGTGAAGCAGGTGCATACCGCGAATCGGGTTCGTAAGGCACTACCAATTCAGCTTTGTTTACAATTCTTCCTTCGGTCATTTGAAGATCTAAAAGATTTGGCAATACCAATTTTGTTTTCGTTCCAGCTCCAGCTTGCAAATACAACATAGCCTGATTCGCAATGGTGTCTGTGGTAACTAAACTCTGTAATTCAGGTTGAGTGGCATATTGATAAAAGTGCTGAAGTCGCGAATACCTTCCGCAATCAGAGGTAACAGGAAATTCATAAAAAGTGGTGTCTGCTAATCCGCCGTTGTCGAAACGATAATACACCGTGATTTTACTGTTGATGTTAGTTAAATCTAGCGCAACCACCCCCATTGGATAAGAACCCGCCTCAACCTTTAGTCCTTTGAAATACGCTTGGAAATTTTCATCCGATTCTAAAACCGTAGGGTCAGCAGGCTGCATAAGCCTTGTTCCTAGTGCGGTTTTTAATGGAATGCGCAATTGTGGCGCAAGAGAATCTTCGGTTCCAAACAAGTATGTTTTTGGTTTGAATTGAAATGTTTGAGAAGGATCTGCTAATAAACTTTCGTTGAATACTGGTGCGTTGTATGAACTGTTGAATCCTTCGCTTTTTGGTAAGTCGTCGCTAAGTTCTCTCACCAATAAATAACCTTCGCCCAACGAACCGTATGAATACCCCGTGTAGGCAACAGAGAAAATAACAGAATCAACTTCAAAGGTTTCTGGAAAAGTTGGATTAGCTCCTGATAGAACGAACTGCGTTGCAAAACTGGCTAATGTTCTTCCAAAAGTTTCATCGGTATATGAACCTAACAAACAAGCGGAAAGCTCATCGGTAGACAGCGTGTCTTCGCGAACGATGTAACTTAAAATACTAGCAGTATCGGTTTGATTGGCGTATAACACATCTTCTTGCGGAAGAAGTCCATCTGCCTGCAAATCTGTTGGTTTGTCACATGCGCTGAAACCAATCAGTGAAACTGCGCAAAGCAAGAAGAGGGCTTTCCTCATGTGTTTAGTCAATCAAAATTGGTTTTGCCGCATGAACAGTATCGAAAAACTCATCAATTGCTCCGTGGAAATCTTCACACTCATAAGCCTTAAGAACAGGAACACTCAAGGTGTTTACTTCTTCCATAAGCTTAGGATTAATGTCAGCATCATGAATAACCACACCGTCTGCGTGAGCAAGAGCAACTTTCATGAGGTTTACATAATTCGAAGTAGAAAGGTCTCCAAGGTATTGTTGTCCCACTTGGTCGAATTGTACTTTTTTGGAAAGCCCTTTGTCTATTGATCCTGCGAAATCGTCTTTATAAAGAGAGATAACGATTTTACTCTCTGCAAAATGCGGATCACCGGCGAATACGTGCTTCACGTAAAGTGGCATTAATGCAGAGAACCATCCGTGACAATGCACGATGTCAGGAGCCCAACCTAATTTTTTAACTGTTTCAAGTACACCTTTCGAAAAGAAAATCATGCGTTCGCCATTATCAGAAAACGGCTTTCCAGCTTCGTCATGCAAATAAGCTTTACGATGGAAAAACTCCTCGTTATCTATGAAGTAAACCTGCAAACGAATTTGAGGAATGCTCGCAACTTTAATAATAAGCGGATGATCAGTATCGTCTACAATTAAGTTCATTCCAGACAAACGAATAACCTCATGTAGTTGGTGTCTGCGCTCGTTAATCTTTCCAAAACGCGGCATGAAGATGCGAGTTTCCTTGCCTCTTTCGTGCATGGCTTGTGGGATTTGACGAACTTGATTCGCTATTGTAGATTCCGGAGTGAATGGAAAAATTTCTTGACTTACAAAAAGAACTTTTGTTTTTTGCATAGAGATGTTTAGGTTTGCCTGAATTCAGTTTGCAAAGATATTATAAATCTTTTTTGAATTTTGCAACTTTTTGGCCTTAAAATACTGAAATGAAGGGAACTTCGTGCGAAATAGCTGTTTTACAGCATGTTGATGAGATGATAGCGTTTAGCACGAAGTGCAGAAACGAAGGCCGAACAATTGGTTTTGTTCCCACAATGGGCGCCTTACACGAGGGTCACTTGTCTTTGATTACCAGGGCCAAGGCGGAATGCGACGTTGTAATCTGTTCAATTTTTGTTAATCCAACACAGTTTAACGACCCGAAGGACTTGCTCCTTTATCCACGTACAGAAGAAGCTGATATTGAACTCTTGAAAAGTGCTAGTTGTGATTTGGTTTTTGTACCCACTGTTGCTGGCATGTATCCAAATGGGCAAGAGGTTCAAGACTACGATTTCGGAACGCTGACTTCCGAATGGGAAGGCCACTACAGACCTGGTCATTTCAACGGTGTAATTACGGTAGTAAAGCGTTTATTCGAGATTGTTCTTCCACACAAATCATTCTTTGGGAAGAAAGACTTCCAACAATATTCTGTCATTCGAGAGTGGGTAAACCGTTTTCAAATTGGAGTTGAAATCGTAGGATGTGACACCGTAAGAGCTACGAGCGGATTGGCATTAAGTTCAAGAAACAAGAGGCTTTCAGAAGAACAAGTAATTCTGGCAACGGCTTTTTCAAAAGCGTTGTTATTCCTTCAGGAAAATAAATTAAACAACGATGTGAACGCGCTTCTTTCTGAAGCCACAGCGTTGTTTATTGAAAAGGAAAAAATTGAACTTCAATATTTCACCATTGCCAATTCTCAAACGTTGGAGGCGCTGGAAAAGCTTAGCGATGCCAAGCATCAAGTGGCCTTAATAGCGGGATTTATTGGTGGGGTCAGATTAATTGACGAATTGGAATTGGCCTAATCGTTTTCTTCTTCAGCATTGTAGTTTTTCTCTTCCCAACGATTTACTGCAACTGCAGCCACGGCGTTCCCAACAACGTTGGTAGCAGAGCGTCCCATATCGAGGACATGATCAACACCTAAGAGCAAGAGTAAGCCGGCCTCTGGAATTCCAAATGTTGCAAGAGTTCCCGCAATGACAACAAGCGATGCGCGCGGCACGCCAGCAATTCCCTTGCTAGTTACCATAAGCGTAAGAAGCATGGCTGCCTGATCGGCCCAACTTAAATCTATGCCGTAACTCTGCGCAATGAATAAACTTGCGAAGGTCATGTACATCATACTTCCATCTAAATTGAAACTATATCCCAAAGGAAGCACGAAACTTACAATGCGGTTTCTGCAACCGAAGCGTTCTAATTCTTCCAATAACTTAGGATAAGCTGCTTCACTAGATGCTGTTGAGAACGCAAGAAGCAAGGGAGACTTGATGCGAGCGGTTAACTGAACCACACGTTTTCCAACAATAAGAAAGGCTACGAAAAGTAAAATAATCCAAAGCAATAAGAGTCCGCTATAGAATTCGCCAATGAATAGTGCATAAGATGAAAGGACTCCAATCCCTTTTTTCGCAACAACAGATGTCATAGCTGCGAAAACCGCGAATGGTGCGACATACATAACCATAGACGTTATTCGAAGCATCACATGACCAAGGGCGTCCATGGCTTTCACAATGATTTCTCCCTTCTTTCCTAGCGCAGCTGTTGCTGTTCCGAAGAACAATGCGAAGATGACAATCTGAAGAATTTCGTTGGTTGCCATGGATTCGATAACACTGGAAGGAACAATGTGAACCACAAACCCTTTAAGCGTCAACGCCGCTTTATCAATTCCCGACTCCATGGCCTCTGGAGGAAGGGGAACTTGAAGAGACTTTCCAGGTTGATAGAGGTTCACTAATAACGCACCCAACAAAAGAGAAATGAAAGACGCTGAAATAAACCATAGCATGGTTTTTCCACCAATACGTCCAACCGTTTTCATATCGCCCAATTTCGCAACTCCCGCAACCAATGTTGCAAGCACGAGAGGGGCAATAATCATTTTTATTAATCGAAGAAAAATATCTGTGAAGATGGAAAGTATCTCAAGAATTTTTTTGAGTGTTGCGTTTTGTGATTCAGAAACGTCGACACTTTTTTGATATTTTGAAATATCAGTCGACGCGCTTTTTGCTTTGTTGATACAAGCCAAGGCAGCGGCATACTTATCATCTTCTGAAATTGAATCGTTGGCTAGAATGGATGAAAGTTCAGATGATGCAGGTATTTGCTCATTAGAAAGGTCTTTACCAAGAAGTTCTAATGCTTCTTTTTTTGTCTTTTGGGTGGGAGCAGGATATGAAACATTGAGTGCGTAACCGACACCAATTCCAATAAATAAAGCAATGAATATCCACGTGGAAAGTCCTCCGAATTTTTTCATACACGAAAATTTTTCCGAAGATAGCGCCGATGGTTATAATTCTTCTTGAAGCCGCTGAAGAATTTTTTTCTCAATAGATCCTGTCATTCCAGGAATTCCGACTCCCAATTTGTTTGAACAGCGAACTTCAACTTCTACATTTTCTCCGGCTTCTACGATGCGAATAACGCAAGATCTGCCAAGTGCGAAAAAGCGTAAACCTTGCTGAGCATAGATGTACCCCTTTTTGTCGTTTATGTCGCGTATAAAAAACCGTTCGCGATGCAATAAATCGGTGAGGGCGTTTATTACGGCGTGCTTCGTGCAATGAAAATTTCCTTTATGCAAAATAAAAGGGGGTTAGGTTAAGGTTAGCGAACTAAAATTATTACCTAATCCCCTTCAAACCAAAAGGTTTAAAAAAAAAAACAGATTTAATATGCTAAGCCTTTAATTTTTTTCTCGAGCGGCGTCTCTAAATGACTTTGTATCAATGATTACATACCCCCCTGTACTGTCGCCATACTTAGCAGGCACCCCTCCTGTGTATACCGTTATGTTATTTATTCCACTTGAAGGAATATTCAACGGACTGCCATAGATTTTCACCCCGTCTATGTAGTACACAACGCTACCAGAGCGGCTTCCTCGGAAATAAAGTTCTTCGCCACGATCGCTTGTTTTAATGTCGCTAGACATAGAAGAGAGAATTGCCTTTAAAGATCCGCCATTTGCAGCAGCGTTATCTTTTAGTTCCTTTGCGCCAAGAGAGATTGCAGTGCCACCATTTATATCGATCAGTGGTTTTTCAGCACGAATGATCAGTGGTCCGCCTGTTCCGTAGGTAGCTGCAGTTAAGGTGTAATCAGATAGTTTTCGAATCTGGTCTGACTTCACTTGAACGTCGCTCACTTGCAATTGGCTATATCCAATAAGGTCGTAGAATAGCGTATATGTTCCAGGTTCAACACCGTTGATTCGGTAAATACCTCTCTCATCTGTTGACGCGCCCACAACAATTCCGTTGTTCTCTGCACGTACAACTACGCCTGCAATAGGGTTGTTGTTTTCGTCGATGATTTTCCCAAATATTTCACCGTGAGATTGAGCTGACATTCCTAGTGAAAGAAGCAAGCTGGCGAGTAGAGTAATTGTTTTCATAATCGTTATTTTTCTCTAAGCTAACTTTTTCAGTTCATGTATTTTTCCCAAGTAATTTCAAAAATTACCTTTCCAAAATCAGAAATGGATTTAATTATTTCCAACATACGCGAAGCATAGACTATCTTCGCCGCAAATTATTTTTCACTCCATGAGTGACGCTATCAAACACGAATGCGGGATCGCATTTCTAAGACTGAAGAAACCTCTTCAGCATTATACCGATAAATACGGAACTGCTTTTTACGGGCTAAATAAAATGTATCTCCTTATGGAGAAAGAGCATAACCGAGGCCAAGATGGCGCTGGTTTAGCGAACATTAAGTTAGATCCAGAACCAGGCAAGAAGTACATTTCTCGTATTCGAAGTAACGACGCTCAGCCCGTTCGTGAAGTGTTCGCGAAAGTGATGAATCGCTTTGCTGAAATGGCAAAGAAGAATCCAGATAAATTGAAAAATGCTCAACATCTAAAAAACAATTTTGCTTTTACTGGCGAAGTATTTTTAGGTCACTTGAGATACGGAACATACGGTGGAAACAGCATTGAAAACTGTCACCCGTTTCTTCGTCAAAACAACTGGATGACCCGCAACCTCGTGCTTGCAGGGAATTTTAATCTAACCAACGTAGACGAATTGTTTGGCTTGTTGGTTGAATTGGGACAACACCCGAAAGAACGCACCGATACCGTAACGGTGATGGAAAAAATTGGCCACTTCCTCGATGAAGAAAACCAAGTTCTTTTCAATCAGTATCACCAACAAGGGTATTCAAATCAACAGATTTCTGAGTTAATAGCGAAGAATATAGACATTCAGCGCGTGTTGCAACGTGCAAGCAAGGATTGGGATGGAGGATTTGCGATGGTGGGAATGTTGGGTCATGGCGATGCATTTGTATACCGCGATCCAAACGGAATTCGTCCAGCATTTTATTACGAAGACGATGAGGTGTGTGTAGTTGCAAGTGAGCGTCCGCCTATTCAAAGTGCGTTTAACGTTCCACTCGATCAAATCAAAGAAATTCCTGCCGGTTGCGCATACGTTGTGAAGAAGGATGGAAGTTCTTCCATGAAAGAAATTAAAGCTTCTACTGCATTAACTCCCTGCTCATTTGAGCGTATTTATTTTTCAAGAGGAAACGATGCGTCTATTTACCAAGAACGTCAAGACCTTGGAAAGAATATCGTTCCGCGCGTTTTGCAAGAAGTGAATTACGACTTGGAGAACACAGTCTTTTCTTTCATTCCTAACACGGCAGAAACTGCATTTTACGGAATGATTAAGGCGTTAGAAGATCATTTGAACGATGTTAAAATTGAAAAACTAACATCGGGTTCATGGTCGAATGAAGAGATAGAAGCCATTGTTCGCAAGCGTGCTCGCATTGAAAAAATTGCGATCAAAGACGTGAAAATGCGCACCTTCATTACACAAGATTCTGCACGCGATGAAATGGTTTCGCATGTGTATGATGTAACGCACGGCACTGTAAAACCAGGCGTAGACACGCTTGTGGTTATAGACGATTCAATTGTTCGTGGAACGACGCTGAAGAAATCTATCATTAAAATGTTAGACCGCCTAGGGCCGAAAAGAATCATTATTGTTTCTTCAGCACCACAAATTCGTTACCCCGATTGCTACGGAATTGACATGGCGAAAATGGGCGATTTCATTGCTTTCCAGGCAATAGTTGCTTTGCTGAAGCGTGACGGAAAGGAGGGAATCCTCGATGTTGTTTACATGAAATGTAAAGAGCAAGAAAGTGTTCCAAAAGAACAAGTAAGAAACTATGTGAAGGAAGTTTACGAGGTGTATACGCAAGAAGAAATTTCTGAAATGGTAGCTCAGTTGGTTACTCCTGAGGGCACGAAAGCCAAGGTAAGTGTGCTTTTCCAAACCATTGAAGGGCTTCACGATGCTTGTCCGAACAACCAAGGCGATTGGTATTTCTCTGGAAACTATCCAACACCGGGCGGAAATAAAGTGGTGAACAAAGCTTTCATCAATTACATGGAAGGCCGCACAGAGCGCGCTTACTAGAAGGCTAACCCCATTCT
>JBJOON010000023.1:0-18494 GCA_046051235.1 Bacteroidota bacterium | reverse complement strand
GGACTTATTCAACTCATGTGGGAATGTGCATTGCTTGTGCCCGCTGAAGAGTCGAGTGTACTCAGTCGATTCGACTGCATACTCACTGATATTGGCGACAACCAAAGCATCGAGAATCAGCTTTCGACTTATTCGTATCGCTTGAAGCGCATGAAGTTTTTCTTGGATTCAGCGAATAGAAGATCATTGATTTTATTGGATGAATTCGGAACGGGTTCCGATCCTGAATTGGGCGGCGCATTGGCAGAAGTTTTCTTTGAAGAGCTCTATGCAAAGAAATCTTTTGGCGTAATTACCACGCACTTTTCACCCATTAAAATAAAAGCTTCTCAATTGCGCAATGCGGTAAACGGATGTATGCTTTTCAATACCGAAACGCTCGAGCCAACTTACATTTTAAGTGTCGGCGAACCGGGGTCTTCGTTCACGTTCGAAGTGGCGAAGATGAATGGCATTCCGGAAGATTTATTAGATCGCGCGAAGAAGAAATTGAGTAAACAGAAAATTGAAATGGACAGTTTGCTTTCCGATTTGCAGCGCCAGAAGTCGGAGTTGGAGCAGGGGATAGCAGCGGCAAGAAAACAAGAGGCAAGTGCGCGAAAGGAGGAACAGTCTTTTCAATCGAAATTGGAAAAGCTTCAAGATAAATTAGACAAACAGCATGTGACTTCCGAAAGGAATAACAAGTATATAATTTTAGGAAAGAAGGCTGATCAGTTGGTCGAGAAATTCAACCTTCGAGCAAAGAATAAAGAGGTGTTGGAAGAGTTAAAGAAATTCGTCGCGGTTGAAAAAACAGAGCGCGAAGAATCAAGAAAGAAGAAGAAAGTCTTAACCGAATCCAAAGCGAAAAAAGCGACCAAAGAAAAGGTAATTCAAGATCGGAAGAAGATGATACCTGGTGCAACGGTTCGTTTAGAAAAAACGCAACAAGTCGGCGAGATTTTGGAAGTAATAGGCGAGACTGCGACAGTGGCCTTTGGTGTATTTAAGACTAAAGTTGAGTTAGGAAAACTGATTTTGATTCGTTAGTTCTTCGGCGTGAGGTTCAATGCCTTTCCTAACTCAAGCATGTGCGCAAAAGCCTCTTCGAAATTATTCTGAATCTTGCCGTCGAGTATAGCGTCTTTAATTGCGTTTTTAATTTCACCCACTTCCCTACAAGGCTGTAAATTGAAGGTTTCCATGACGAGCTCACCACTTACCGGCGGTTGGAAATTTCGAACGCGGTCTTTCTCTTCCAATTCAACCAATTTCAACTTCACCTTTTCGTAATTCGCGAGGTAGCGTTTCACTTTCGATTCGTTTTTTGAAGTGATATCGGCTTGACAAAGCAACATTAAATCATCGATGTCGTCGCCTGCTTCAAACAACAGTCTGCGAACTGCAGAATCTGAAATTTCATCTTTCGTCAATGCAATAGGGCGCAGATGAAGTGCGACCAACTTCTGCACGTATTTCATTTGATGATCGAGCGGAAGTTTCAGTCGTTGAAATATTTTCGGAACCCAGCGTGCTCCCACGTCTTCATGACCGTGAAAGGTCCATCCAATGCCTTCTTCAAAACGTTTGGTGTGAGGCTTCGCAATGTCGTGAAGAACGGCACCCCAAAGTAACCAAAGGTTGTTCGTATTTGCTCGAAGGTTATCGACTACTTCAAGTGTGTGATAGAAATTGTCTTTGTGTGCATTGTTGTTTCTCTTTTCAACTCCGTGAAGTTTCACCATTTCAGGAAAGAATTGGTGAAGCAGTTCGGTATCGAAAAGAAGTTTCATTCCAACAGAAGGCTTCTTTGAAAGAAGAATCTTATTGAATTCAACCATGGTTCTTTCCACGCTTACGATTTCCAATCGAGCGGCGTTTTCTTTAATGGCCTTCAAACTTTTTTCTTCAATGGTGAAGTTCAATTGAGAGGCGAAGCGCACAGCGCGCATCATGCGCAAAGGATCATCGCTATAAGTGATGGAAGGTTCGAGAGGTGTGCGAAGAATTTTGTTTTCCAAATCTTGAAGTCCATTGAACGGATCAACGAGTTCTCCGTAATTTTCTACTTGAAGAGAAAGTGCCATAGCATTAACGGTGAAGTCTCTGCGCATTTGGTCGTCTTCTAAACTTCCTTTCTCCACATCGGGTTTTCTGCTGGTGGCGCGGTACGATTCTTTTCGAGCCGAAACGAATTCGACTTCGCTTCCTTTGTACACGAAATGTGCGGTTCCGAAATTCGCGAAGATGGAAACACGTTTTACTCCAAGTAATTCAGCAGCTCTATTGGCAAGTGCGGGACCGTCTCCGCTCGTGACAATATCAATGTCTTTGTTTAATCGCTTCAGCATAAGGTCACGCACATAACCGCCAATGACAAATGCTTCGGCATTTTGCTCAACGGCCGCTTGTTGCACGGCTCGAAAGACGGTTTTTTGAAGATGACGGCTAAAGTTCATTTGCGGCGCAAAGGTACTTTTCAAAACTAGGAATCAGAAATATTTCTTGACACAAAGAAATCAATTCAAGGTAAATTATTCTAACTATCATGAAAACACCAATTAATATTTACGGGAAATCTAAAATTACTTACTTCGCCGAAGCACGCTTGAGCTTGTCGTTGATAGCGCGTCCTAAATTCTCATTCGGAAGGAACTCCGCCAGAATAACATCAATGTCTAACTGATCGAGTTCACGCAAATAGGCGAATAAGTTAGCTGCAGCCTCTGTGAAACTTCCGGTTTTGCTTAAGAAACGTTGTGCTTCAATTTGATAATCCTCTTTAAAACTGAGTACTCCAATTTTTTGAGAAGCGAAGTCACGCATAAGTTCGCGTATGTTTCCAACATAAACAGGTTTGCGTGGAGCGTAATGACTTGTGAGCATTCCTGGTGAAGCAGGTGAACTCGATGAATGTTGCTGAATGTGAATGTTGGAAGTGAAATGTTGAAGGTCTTCCAAAGAAATTCCTCCCAATCGAAGTATTGCTATTTCGTTATGTTGAACACGCAAGACAGTCGATTCAATTCCCACCGAACAATTTCCACCATCGAGTATGTAAGGGATTTTTTCGCCAAGTTGGTCCGCTACATGCGCAGCACTCGTTGGGCTAATGTATCCGAAGGGATTCGCGCTGGGCGCTGCAAGCGGAAAGGGAAGACTTCTTAAAAGTTCAAGTGTAATTGGATGGTTCGGAATGCGAATTCCAACTTCTTTCAATCCGGAAGTTGTTAAATCGGGAACGCATGATTTTTTTGGAAGAAGCACCGTTAATGCCCCTGGCCAAAAGTTTTCCATCAGATTCAAGGCCAATTCAGGAATTTCTTCCACATATTTTGAAACTTCTGAAATGCCGCTGACATGAACAATGAGTGGATCAAAATGCGGACGGTTCTTTGCTTCGAAAATTTTAGAAACCGCTTTTTCACTCAAGGCGTTTCCAGCCAAACCGTATACCGTTTCGGTGGGAATAGCAACCACTTCATCTTGAAGCAGCAATTCTTTGGCTTTGTCGATTTCCGTCCCAATCATGCTTTGCAAAAGTAGGCAATTCAATTTTCTGTTATATTTGCACTCGATGGCAAAGAAAATTACCTTGATCAATGGCGGACTGCTGAATATGATCATTCAAAGGTTATGTCGTCAATTAATCGAAAATCACAAAGACTTTTCTTCAACAGTACTCATTGGTCTTCAACCACGTGGTGTGTTTTTTACTGAACGCATTGTAGAAGAATTGGCGAAGTCTGGACACCATGTGAAGTGGGGAATAATAGATCCGACTTTTTATCGCGACGATTTTCGCATTCACGACAAGCCGCTTCTCGCGAAGTCTACAGATATGAAGCACAGTGTTGAAGGAATGAATGTGGTGCTCATAGACGATGTCTTATATACCGGCCGAACCATTCGTGCGGGTATGGAAGGTTTAATGGAATATGGAAGACCGAAATCGATTGAGTTGTTGGTTTTAATCGATAGAAAGAAAGGAAGAGAAGTTCCTATTGAAGCGACATACGTTGGGAAGGAAGTGGAGAGTTTCGATAATCAACGCGTACGAGTGATGTGGAAAAGCGAAGGAGAAAAAGAAGATCATGTAATTTTTTTGAACGACTAAAATGAAGCTCAGCACCAAACACCTCATTGCCATTGAGCCGTTGAAAAAGGCGGACATTGACTTGATTTTTTCGCAAGCAAACGAGTTCAAAGAAGTTTTAAATAGACCCATTAAGAAAGTTCCTTCATTAAGAGATATAACAGTAGCCAATTTGTTTTTTGAAAACTCAACACGCACGCGTTTAAGTTTCGAATTGGCTGAAAAAAGGTTGGGTGCAGACGTTGTGAATTTTTCTGCTTCGACATCTTCAGTGAAGAAAGGCGAGACTCTCATTGATACGGTGAACAACATCTTAGCCATGAAGGTAGACATGGTGGTTATGCGTCACGCATCTCCTGGGGCATGTCAGTTTCTTGCTGAAAGAACAAACACTGTTGTGGTGAATGCAGGTGATGGAACTCACGAACATCCAACACAAGGATTACTCGATGCATTTTCAATCAGAGAAAAATTAGGAGAGGTCAAAGGGAAGAAGGTTGTAATAGTAGGAGACATAACACACAGTAGAGTTGCATTGAGTAACATCTATTGTCTTCAGAAGTTGGGCGCGGAAGTAATGGTTTGCGGCCCAACAACACTTATCCCAAAGCATATTGAATCGTTAGGAGTGAAGGTGGAACACAATCTTCAACGTGCCTTGGAATGGTGCGATGTAGCTAATATGTTGCGTATTCAATTGGAGAGACAAGATGCTGGAATTCCATATTTTCCTAGTCTGCGTGAATACACAGAGTTATTCGGACTTAACCAAGATCGATTAAATGCTTTAGGTAGGGAAATCCTAATTATGCATCCAGGGCCTATTAATCGCGGAGTGGAAATTTCGAGCGAGGTTGCAGATGGCAACAATAGTGTAATACTGAGTCAAGTTGAAAATGGCGTAGCTGTGAGAATGGCCGCAATCTTTCTTCTTGCACAAGGGGTAAAAAGAGGTGGCTAATTTTCGCGGTGTTTTTTTGTTTCTTTCGTTATTTTTCCTAAATTTGAGAAAATCAGAATAAATGAATTTTACTTCTAGCTATAAGGAGAAATTAGTGGTGGTAACATCTAATGTAGAGAAACTCGATGCTATTTGTGCTCCTGAGCTTAAGTCAGAGGTTACTCTGCTAAACAGAGAAAGCAATAAAAACATCATTGTGGATCTCTCTTTAACGAAGTATATTGACTCTTCTGGCCTTTCAGCCTTGTTAGTCGGTCATCGCCTTTGTAAAGACGCTAATGGCTCATTTGTAATTTGTGGATTACAAGCTACAGTGAATAAGCTAATTTCCATATCACAGTTGGATTCAATAATCAAAATTACCCCAACACTAAGTGAGGCTATTGATTTGGTATATATGGAAGAAGTTGAACGTGAAATCTAAACCCAATATGAATAAACAATTACTTTCTGTACTAGCGTTTGTAGCGCTTTCTTTATCTGTTGCTGCACAATGTAACTCGAACGATTACGATTGGGCTGGACAAACCTTTGGTGTAAGTCCAAACCCAACATTAGGTGAAAACTTTGCTCCAGGTCTTCAAGGTCAGCCTTATGCTGATGTTCTTTACGTAAGAACTCCAACAACTGCTGCTGACATTGATCCAACCTATCCTTCAATAATTTCAATCAATAGCATTCACTTGGATGCTGTGTTTTATGGAATCGTTTCAGACGTAGATACGACTTGGGCAGACTTGTCTGGTTTGGGTCTTTCTATTGCTTGTAACAACAACGGTGAATATGCAGATCCTTGTATGTTCGGTGCTGGTGCAGGTTATTGCGGAGACATTACTGGAACTCCAAACGCAACTGGTATTTTCCCAGTTAAGATTGTAGTTACTGCAAACTTACTTTTGTTTGGTGATGTTCCTTACGAGTTCACAGGATATACGCTTGACTTCTCTGGAAACAGCGTAACTGAAGGTGTTTCTTTCAACGATGTAGTTAAAGTTTCTCCTAACCCAGCAAATGAATTCACTTTGGTTACTTTCCCAATGGGTGCTAACGATCAAGCTGAAGTTTCTGTATACAACACCATGGGTCAATTGGTTTTCTCTGAGAAAACAATGACAACTCCAGGTGCAAACACTTACCGCTTAAACACTTCAAACCTTCCGGTAGGAAACTACGTGGCTCGTCTTGTTTCAGGAAAGAATGTTGCAGAGAAGTTGATTCAAGTTCAACACTAATCGAAATTATTCACGACCTTTGAAACCGTCTCGTCTTACACGAGGCGGTTTTCTTTTTTATGCTGTTTCAAGTTACCATACTCGGATGTGGCGCTGCAACGCCAACCTCGCGCCACAAGCCTACGGCGCAGGTGGTAAATGTGCACGATAAATATTTTTTGATCGATTGTGGTGAGGGAACACAAATGCAATTGAGGAAATACAAGGTGAAGATGCAACGTATTCAAGCCATCTTCATTTCACATCTTCATGGCGATCACTTCTTCGGCCTTATCGGACTGCTGAGTACCTATAATTTATTGGGAAGGAAAACACCACTAACAATCTACGGTCCTCCCGGTTTGGAAGAAGTCATACGTCTTCAATTCAAAGTTTCAGAATCGTATTTCGAATACGAATTAATTTTTGTTGAAACACAAGACAAAGAGAATCAACTCATTTTTGAAGACGACACGGTGCGGGTTTGTTCATTTCCTTTGAAACACCGCGTGCCTTGCACTGGATTTGTATTTGAGGAAAAAGAACGTAAGTTGAATGTGGAGAAATGGGCCATTATTGAATTCAAACTTCAGCCGTCAGAAATACTCTTGTTGAAAAAGGGAATCGATGTTGAACGAGAGAACCAAGTGATTCCTTATGGAAAAGTAACCAGCCCTTCAATCCCGGTTCGCAGATACGCTTATTGTTCAGACACCGCTTACGACGAACGTATTGTTCCGAATATTTTGAATTCGGATTTGGTTTATCATGAAACCACATTTTTGCAAGAAGATACTGAGCGTGCGAAGAAAACCTTTCATTCCACAACAATTCAAGCGGCTACGATAGCTAAAATGGCCAATGCAAAGAAATTGGTAGTTGGACACTACAGCAGTCGATACAGTGATGACGAACTCTTTAAGACAGAGGCTATGACTGTATTTCCGAACACCGAGATTGCCAACGAGGGCGTCGTTTTCGATTTATAAAAATCTTTTCTGCGAGTGAGTGTATTTCGTACACTTTCTATATCTTGCAGGTATGAATAAGCAACGATTAAGTTTTTGGCAAATCTGGAACATGAGCTTTGGTTTCATGGGAATTCAGTTTGGATGGGCGCTTCAAATGGCGAACATGAGCTCTATTTATGAATTTCTTGGCGCTAAATCCGACGAGATTCCATTGCTTTGGTTAGCAGCTCCATTAACAGGCTTCATTGTTCAACCTGTTATCGGATACTTGAGCGATCGCACATGGCATCCAACATTTGGAAGAAGAAGACCTTATTTCATGATTGGAGCTGTTTTAAGTTCTATTGCCTTGGTGCTTATGCCGAATTGCAGTGAGCTATGGATGGCAGCGGGGTTATTGTGGATCCTAGATTCATCCATTAACATTTCAATGGAACCGTTTCGCGCATTTGTTGCAGATAACCTTCCGGAAGAACAGCGAACTTTTGGTTTTAGCATGCAGTCGCTTTTTATTGGATTAGGATCTGTTGTTGCAAGCGCTTTACCATGGATTTTTACCAATTGGGTAGGAATGAAAGACGAGGTCGGTCACGTGGGAATTCCTTCGAATGTGAAATGGAGCTTTTACATTGGGGCTTGCGCTTTTTTTCTTTTTGTACTCTATACGGTAATCACTTCCAAAGAATACCCACCAGCAGAGGTGAAGACAAATGATAAACAAGTTGAAAAGAAGAAAGTCGGAATTCTTCAAGGATTGAATGAGATCATTGAAGCTATTTTGAATATGCCGAAGCGCATGAAACAACTGGCTTTGGTGCAATTCCTTACTTGGCCTGGATTGTTTTTAATGTGGTTTTATTATACCCCTGCCGTGGGTGCTGATATTTTTGGAGGAAGTGCCTCGAGTACTTCCGATCCTGCCCTAAGAGCATTGTATCAGCAAGGAACGGAGATGGCTGGTCTGACTTATTCCTTCCAAAACTTGATTACATTTTTGTTTGCTATGTTTCTTCCTGTTTTGGCTAAACCGCTAGGGCAAAAATTCACGCATCAGTTGTGTTTGACAATTGGTGGTCTTGGACTTATTTCACTTTCCTTTATTCATGGGGCTCAAAACCAAATCTTCTTGTTCGCTGTAATGGGTGCAGTGGGAATTGCTTGGGCAAGCATTCTCTCTATGCCTTACGCAATGTTGGCAGATTGTCTTCCAGAGAATAAAATCGGTGTATACATGGGTATTTTTAATTTCTTCATTGTACTTCCGGAAATTATAGCCGCTCTGTCTTTCGGGTGGGTTATGGATACTTTTTTGGATAATAACAGGGTTTTGGCTGTTTCAATAGGCGGAGGTTTGTTGATTTTAGCAGGAATTTTAACCATGCGCATTAGCGAGACCAAGAACTCTTAGAACTATCTTTGAATTTTTAATTCGAAACGATAGTGGAGCTTGTATCAACTTTTCTTCCAACACAATACGGCGACTTTGAAATTAAGGCGTTCGATAGCGGCAATGCCGAACTTCCGAACTTGGCTTTGGTTCATCCAGCGTGTAATTTATCTGAACCTGTTGTCGTTCGAATTCATTCGGAATGCATGACAGGAGATGTCTTTGGTTCGCGAAAATGCGATTGCGGGGATCAACTGCATGCGGCCCTCAAACAATGCGGAGAAGAAAAGGGTGTTTTAATTTATTTGCGTCAAGAAGGAAGAGGAATTGGTTTAGTCAATAAACTCAAAGCCTATCAACTTCAAGAAAAGGGAATGGATACCATTGAAGCGAACGAGGCTTTGGGCTTCGATGCAGATTTGCGTTCATTCGATCAAGCGGTAGAAATACTTTTGGAATTGGGAGTTCAACGCGTGAAATTGCTAACGAATAATCCATTGAAGATGGAAGCGTTGGAAGGTATAGGTTTTGTAAGCGTTGAACGCGTTCCCCTGCACGGCGAAGAATTCGATTCAAATAAAAATTATTTGAATACGAAGCGCGAGAAAATGGGACATCAAATTTGATTCTTTCAACATGAATAAAAGCTTATTCATACTTATTGCAATCTTTTGTTCATTCAAATCAGTGAATGCCCAGAATTGCGAATACTCCCCTTCGAAGAATATTCAGAAGTTGCTGGAAAAAGCAGCAGACGGAAAGAAGTACACCAGTGATGAACGCATTGTATTTCTTGAACAGGCCTTAGAGCAAGATGCGGAATGCTTGCCGTGTATGTTGCAACTGGGGGAAATGAAATTCCTCCGTGCGAAAAGACAAGGTTCAGGTTTTGAAGAAACCATTCGTTTATACGAAGAACTAAAAGCCAAATGCGAAGAGTATCACTCTGAAATGTATTACTTCCTCGGAGCCATGCATTACGCCAATCAGGAATACGACGAAGCCACAGAGAGTTTTGAAAAGTTCTTGCGTTTTCCAGACAGTGATCCTTCCAAATTCAATTCGAACTACGAAAAGAAATATAAAGAAGTAGAAGAAGCTTTAGTTTCTGTAAAAGCCTTCAACAAGATCTTCAACGGAAACAAAGACTATGTCTTCAAACCGAAAAAAGTAACCGGAGTTTCAACGCCAAGCGATGAATACCTTCCCATGATTTCGCCCGATGGTGAAATTTTATTTTTCACCCGTTTGCTTATTAAACAAGCGAAAGGAGATTTCACCAGTAAAGAAGTTGAGGAGTTCACCTGGAGTAAGCGCACAGATATTAATGCGCAATTCGACAATGGAATTGCATTGCCTCCGCCGTTCAATAAGGGCGGTTCATACGGAGGATCCACGCTTTCCATTGATAACAAAGAATTGATCATTGCCAAGTCTAATCCGAATGCGAAGAATGCCAACAACATCGATTTGTTCTCAACCCGATTCGAGCGCATCACGAAAGATGATGGAACAATTGGATACGTTTGGAGTGAATGGGTAAGTTTAGGTGAAGGTATAAATACACCCGACGGTTGGGAAGCGCAGCCTTCGTTAAGTGGTGATGGACAAACGTTGATTTTCGCGGCGGTTCGTCCCGAATGCACCAAAGACAATTCAGGAAATTTCAGTCACGATTTATTCATGTCACGAAAACAATCAGATGGGACGTGGGGAAAATGTGTCGCACTTCCAACTTCGATAAATACGAAGGGACAAGAGAAAGCACCTTTCATTCATAGCGATAGCCATACGATTTATTTTTCAAGCGATGGACATTTGGGTGTTGGAGGTATGGATTTCTTTTACGCGAAAATGAACGACGACGGCACGTTCAGTGAAATTGAAAACATAGGTGCTCCGATTAACGATGAAAACGATCAAATAGGAATTATTGTAAGTAGCGACGGCGAATTAGCGTACTTCGGAGCCGACAGATATTTGGGTGAAAAGAGCTACGACATTTTTCAATTCAACATGCCAGAAAAAGCAAAGCCAGAGCGCGTTGCAATTATTAAGGGTGAAGTGAAAGGTGACGACGGAACGCCCGCGCAGAATGCTTCGGTAACTATTCAATACGCCCAGTCTGGAAGTGAAGAACAAGTGAAGGTGAACAACGACGACGGTTCGTATGCCGCAATTGTTCGCACGAACAAGAAAGAAGATGTGGTGTTGAAAGTGGAAGGAGAGAATATTGCCTTCAATGCGCATGTCATTTCGAAAAAAGAGAACAGTGATCCTGCTGCTATTCTAAAATTGAATTTGGAAACTTCTGTGGTTGCAGAGAACAAGCCTTTCGTGATTAACGACATTTATTATTCGACCAGTTCAACTTCCATTAACGAAGAGTCGAAGTTGATATTGATTCAGTTCGCAGATTACTTGAAGGAACACCCGACTTGGATCATTGAGATTCGCGGACACACCGATAACATTGGTGATGAAAAATCGAATGAAGCGCTTTCATTAGGAAGGGCAAATCAAGTAAAAGATTTTTTGGTTGCGAAGGGTGTGAAGGTTGAACAGCTTTCAGCAAAGGGTTTCGGAGAGTCGAAGCCAGTAGCTTCTAACGACACTGAGTCGGGAAGAGCGAAGAACAGAAGAACAGAATTTGTCATTAAAAAACTATAGCATGCGAATAGATATTCTAACCATTCTACCTCGCTTGCTCGACGGGCCATTTGCAGATTCTATTTTGAATCGTGCACAGAAAAATGGTTTGTGTGAAATTCACATTCACAACATTCGCGATTACTCAACAGATAAGCACAAGAGTGTAGACGATTATCAGTTTGGCGGAGGAGCAGGAATGGTTATGCTTATTCAGCCCATTGCAGATTGCATAGATAAATTGAAGGCTGAGCGCGAATACGACGAGATTATTTATTTGACTCCAGATGGAGACCGATTGAATCAAAGCATGTGCAATACATTTTCCTTGGGAAAGAATTTGCTTATGATTTGCGGACATTACAAGGGCATCGATCAGCGCTTACGCGATCATTATGTGACACGCGAAATTTCAATTGGCGATTATGTTTTAAGTGGAGGAGAGTTGGCTGCTGCGGTTTTAGTGGATGCGATTGTTCGCTTGATACCAGGCGTGATGAACGATGAAACGAGTGCGTTGACCGATTCATTTCAAGACAATTTGTTAGCGCCTCCTGTTTACACAAGGCCAGCAGAGTATAACGGTTGGAAAGTTCCAGAGGTGTTGACTTCTGGAAATTTCAAAGCCATTGAAGAGTGGCGCATGCAGCAAGCCTTCGAGAAAACAAAAACAAGAAGACCCGATTTGCTATGAGTACGCCATTAGCGGAAAGAATGCGTCCGAAAACATTCGATGAATATGTTGGACAATCGCATTTGATTGGCAAAGGTGCTGTGCTTCGAAGCATTATTGAAAGCGGACATATTCCGAGTATGATTTTCTGGGGACCTCCTGGAGTAGGGAAGACCACGCTTGCAAACATCATTGCACAAACACAGCAACGTCCGTTCTTTTCCTTAAGTGCAATCAATAGCGGCGTGAAAGAAATTCGCGAAGTGTTGGATCAAGCAGGGAAGGGTGGGTTGTTTCAAAAGAGTGCTATTTTATTTATTGACGAGATTCATCGCTTTTCAAAAAGTCAGCAAGACTCTCTTTTAGGTGCCGTAGAAAAAGGAGTTGTAACCTTGATTGGTGCAACCACAGAGAATCCTTCTTTCGAAGTGAACGGTGCGTTGCTTTCGCGTTCGCAAGTCTATACGTTGAACGCCTTGTCGAAAGACGAGTTGAATCAGTTGTTGGAGGATGTGATTGTTCGCGATGAAATTCTTCGCACGAAAAATATTCAGTTAGAAGAAACGCAGTCGCTCTTGAAATACAGCGGTGGCGATGCGCGCAGGTTATTGAATGTTTTGGAATTGGTGGTTGAATCGATTCCAGATACTCCATGTGTGGTGAAGAATGAGTCGGTAGAAAATGTCATTCAAACAAACGCTGCACGTTACGACAAAACGGGTGAAATGCATTACGATGTCATTTCAGCTTTTATAAAAAGTGTAAGAGGAAGTCATGCGCAAGCGGCGACGTATTACTTGGCGCGCATGATTAAGGGTGGGGAAGATCCATTGTTCATTGCGCGACGATTGGTGATTCTTGCCTCTGAGGATGTTGGATTGGCGAATCCGAATGCGCTATTGATTGCGGAAGCAACCTTTCGCGCTGTTCAAAATATAGGCTGGCCTGAAGCACGCATTCCTTTGAGCATGTGTACCGTTTATTTGGCAACCAGCGCGAAAAGTAATTCTGTGTATACCGCCATTGACGCTGCTTTGGCGTTGGTTGAGCAAACCGGAGATTTGCCGGTTCCAATGCATTTGCGCAACGCTCCGACAAAGTTGATGAAAGAATTGGGATACGGAAAGAACTACGAATACGCTCATGCGCACGAAGGGAATTTTGTTCGTCAAGAATTTCTTCCGAGCGAAATTTCATCATCGGAATTTTATATTCCAGGAAACAATCCAAAGGAGGCTGCTATTCTGAAATGGCTTCAAGAACGCTGGGGAACGAATGAATAATGCCACTGCTCGAAATTTTGGACTCGATCTTTTTCGAGCAGTAGCCATACTCTTGGTCGTTTTTTCTCATGGAAAATTTTTATTGAATGGAACCTCGATAGAGAATTTTCCATTCTTTAAAATGTTAGACGGCGTTGATTTGTTTTTTGTGTTAAGCGGATTTTTAATAGGTGGGATATTGTTGAAGACTTCTTCTGAAGGATTGAATTGGCGGGGTGTTGCGCACTTCTGGAAAAGGAGGTGGTTGCGAACTTTACCGAATTATTATTTGATTTTACTATTGAATTTTCTTTTCGTTTCGTACGGAATTATATCAGGTGACCTGACTGTTTTCGGATGGAAGTTCATGGTCTTCCTTCAAAACTTTTCGAAGCCTTTGATTGGATTTTTCTGGGAGTCGTGGAGCTTAGCAGTGGAGGAATGGTTCTACATTTTTACTCCAGTTATGCTTTGGGGATTGCTGAAAGTTTTGCGATTGAAATGGGCTTATCTCGTTGCAACGCTTGTAATGATTGCTGTTCCTTTGATCTATCGCGCTTACTCATTTGACCCTAAGCTTGACGATTTTTGGTTCGATGTGCAGGTTCGAAAGATTGTGGTGTTTCGACTCGATGCTATTGCATTCGGATTGTTGCTCGCTTGGATTTATTCTTTCCATAAAAATCTTTGGGACAAGTGGAAGAATGTAGCGCTCGTTTTAGGATTGGTCATTGTTTTATTCTTGTTGAATAACAGTGCTTCGAACGCAACGTTTTATCGTCAAGTATTTTATTTCAGTATAACACCTTTCGCTATAGCGCTCATCCTTCCTTGGTTTGAAGGATTAACATCTTCATGGAAACGCATGATCGGCGCAGTGACGCACATCAGCAAGATTTCGTATTCGATGTATTTAATTAATCTAGCACTTGTTGCTCAAGTTATCGGATTGAATTTTCCTGTTCAAGGAAACGCAGACGGTATCATGAAGTACCTCGGTTATTGGGGAATCGTGATTGCGGTTTCTTCGGCGCTTTATTATTTTGTGGAAAGGCCGATTCTTCGGTGGAGAGATAACGCTTCGCGATGACACGACACGTCGTGATGACAATCTACGATTGATGACCACTTCGTGGATGACGGCGAAGCCGAGGACCGCGATGCGGATGACTCAACACGTTGTGATGACGGCGAAACCGATGACCGCGGTGCGGATTAATGGATGTGATTTGCGATGTTACGAGCGATGGAAGGGCCTTCGTAGATAAAGCCAGTGTATACTTGAACAAGAGAAGCGCCTGCATTTAATTTTTCTTGAGCATCTTTTGAAGTGTGAATTCCACCGACACCAATAATTGGAAATGCGCCATTCGATTTTTGATTTAAGTATTGAATGACTTCTGTGGATCTATTTCGTACAGGTGCTCCGCTAAGTCCGCCCATTCCTATGATCTGAATAATATCTGAGCTTGTTTGTAAATGCTCACGGGAGATAGTGGTGTTGGTTGCAATTACGCCGGCAATTTTTGTTTCAAGAACAATTTCAACAATATCGTTCAATTGATCGTCAGTTAAATCTGGAGCAATTTTCAAGAAGATTGGACGCGGTTTTGGAAACGTATTATTTGTTTCAGCAAGAGCGGAAAGAATTTTCATTAGCGGTTCTTTCTCTTGCAGTTCGCGCAATCCTGGAGTATTCGGTGAACTAACATTCACCACGAAATAATCTACACAATCGTGAAGGGCATTCAAGCAAATTAAATAATCACTTAATGCATCTTCGTTTGGAGTGATTTTATTCTTTCCAATATTCCCACCAACAATAATATTCGATTTGCGTTTTCTCAAACGTACCGCAGCGTCTTCAACGCCACCGTTATTGAATCCCATGCGATTGATTAAACCATTGTCCAATGGAAGACGGAACAATCTTGGTTTGTCATTGCCCGGTTGAGCTTTCGGTGTGAGCGTGCCAACTTCTACATGTCCGAATCCTAATAATGCCAACTCATCTATCCATCGCGCATCTTTATCAAACCCCGCAGCCAATCCCACCTTGTTCGGAAATTCAATGCCAGCAACAACAATTCTATTTTCTTTCGCTTTAAAAATTGATTTCAAAATAATTTTTCCTCCAGGAATCTTCGTTGTGAATTTCAAAAGATCCATCGCCAAGTAATGCGCCTTCTCTGGATTGAATAGAAAAAAGAAAGGTTTAATCAGAAGCTTATACATGCTGCAAAAATACGGCATCTCATTCATCAATCGAAGATTGTCATCAACGTAGTTGTCATCCGCACCGCGGTCATCGGCTTCGCCGTCATCGCAACGCATTGTGTCATCCACGAAGTGGTAATGGTGAATAACTCTGTTGATATGTGTGAATTTCATTTACGTCGCAAGGCTTCGTATGCCGTTTATTTTTGATGAAATCGAAAGATTAAAAAATCGTTAAGGCATATGATTACATTTTTTGGAAAGAAGAAAATCTCAGCAGAGCGCACGGCAGCTATGTTCGTGAACACGCTGCTAGATTCTGTTGAAGGTGGATTCCCAGAGGTTGCTGGATTTATTCGCGATACCCCTGAGTTTGTTTCTACTCCAAAAATTAGTGACGAGGAATACGGAAAGTTTTTGATGATTGCAATTGTAGGAAACTTCAATTACTTGAATGAGCACTTCCGCGATGGTGAAGGCGATTTAATTATTCAACATTGTGTAGATCAGTTCGCTCCTGTTTTCGATTTATCTCCAGTTGCTTTTCAAACGAAATTGAACGATTACAAGAAGTTCATGGCTCACGTGAATTTCCCTTCGAAAAATATTTTGTACAGCATGTCGAAGGCATTCTTCTTCAAATATGAATTGAATCAATACCAAGATGAGTACTTCAGAAGCATGAATACTCCGAATCCAATTTTCTTAAAGAGCTTGGATGAAGTGATGCGTAATTTCATTTGGGATTGGGCTGCTTTCTGCGATAAGTATAAAGTGTGTTTGTTCCAAAGGAACGTTCGGAAGAATCGGCGTTCGCGAATAACTAAACGTGTTGTTGTAATTGTACCGAATGGTTGGAATGGAATACGTGATTCCCGTTTCCGTTAATTGAACCGTTGTAGCATTTCCCCAAGTTCCATTCGCGGTTGCGTTGCACGGAGTTCCAATAAGAAGGGCTCTGTGATTGCTTTGAAGCAATTGCGCGAAATCACAAGCCGCAGAAACGGTATTTCCATTCATAAAAATCGCAAGTGATCCGTTGTATACGTGCTCTCTGCGCTGACGCTGAGGAATGCTGAAAAAGGCAGTATCTAACTCTTCCAATGGAGTTTGGCTCAGCAAGAAATATTGGTACATGTCTTCATTTCTTTTAAATCTTTTTTCAGTAGACTTTCTGAAATGCTTCAATCTGAAATTCGAAATCACCTGGTACGAATGATCACTTGCTTTCCAAATAATATTGCTCGGGGTGTTCAGTCCATTTGGTATCAAAAACGAGCAGAGGTATTCTACCATGGAGCTAGATCCACCAGGATTGTCACGCACATCAATGGCAATGTCGCGAATGCCCAATTCTCTCGTCGCTTGAAAGAATTTTTTAATTTTCTTAATGTCGTTTTGAAGGGGGCGAGATGAAAACGATCGCACCGTTAAAACTGCTTTGTCTTCATTTAAATAAAAAGTTGCGTCAATATTTTTTCGACTTGATTTAAAATGTTCTCGACGAATTTTTTGAAGTTGTTTCATATCAACCAACTGCACTTCAATACTGTCTATTTTATTATCAATACGGAAAACAATCTTCTCTGTATCCCAATCGTTCTGTAAGGGATTTGCGAAGAACTGCGCGGGTGTAAAATAATAAGCTGCGGCTTCGTCGCTGGCATGCATTGCATTTCCTTCGTCGACGCTCCATTCTTTTGCAAGGTTGTGTAATTCAGTCATGGAAAGTTTTCCAATTGAAATGATTTCACTTCCAACAGGAGGACCTCCGATGTAATCTTCTTCAACATAAAATTTCTCATCAATACGTTGAATGAAGAGGGGCAAGAAACCGGAACTCGCCGAACTTGCTTCGAACATGAGTCCGTACACATGCGTCTGCAAATGCGAGTCTTGAATAACTCGTGTGAATCGATTTAAGTTTTGAGCGTGTTGAATTAAGGTGCGTTCTTCCGAGTAATAATCAAACGCTTTTTTAAAGGCGGATTACTCTTTTCTATGGTCACTTTCAGAGAGTCAAGATCGCGCAGCATTTCTTCTGGACAAAGCTTGGTTGTTCTCCAATCTGCAGAGAACCTATTTTCAAAAATGACACAAGGTGTTTGACCATGAATGGACATGATGCACAAGGTCAGTAATGGTATGAAAATAAATCTCATTTATTCTCTCGCTTAGCAACCATGGTTAAGATGGTTGCAAGCGCTACCGTCTCTCCGGTTTCATCATAAACGTCAACCAAGAACTTCACAATGCCTTTCGGAATATCGTCTTCGCTGCGCTTCTCTTGTGCAATTTTTTCCTTCACGGTAAAACGAACAGCAATGGTCATTCCCGGATAAACAGGCTTCGTGAAGCGCGCTTCATCTATTCCGTAGTTTAACAAAACGGGGCCTTTCTTCGGATCTACAAACAATCCCGCTGCTTTCGATAAAACGAAGTATCCGTGAGCCACGCGACGCTCGAAGATGGTTCCTTCCAACGAAGTAGCATCCATGTGTGCGTAGAAATTATCGCCACTTACATTCGCAAAGTTTACAATGTCGGCTTCTGAAACGGTGTGTTTGTGCGTGAATACAGTGTCTCCAACAACAAGGTCTTCGAAATGCTGACGGAACAAATGCGGTTGCGCTTCGGCTTGCTCTCCGCCTTGCTGATAAACGCCTGTGATAGCGGTTAGCATAGTTGGAGAACCTTGAATAGCCGTGCGTTGCAAGTAGTGCATAACACCGCGCTTTCCACCCATCTCTTCTCCGCCTCCTGCGCGACCCGGTCCTCCGTGAACAAGCATAGGCATTGGGCTTCCGTGACCGGTGCTTTCCTTCGCACTCGCTCTATTCAACACTAAAATTCTTCCGTGATGTGAGGCAGCATTCACCACGAAGTCACGCGCAATGGTTGTATCGTTCGTCGTGATGCTACACACCAAACTTCCTTTTCCTAATTTCGAAATAGCCACGGCCTCTTCTGTTGTGCTGTAGGGCATAATCGTAGAGATAGGCCCGAACGCTTCAATGTTGTGCGAGCTTAATTTTTCGAACGGTTTGTCATTTAACAAGAGGGTTGGAGACATGAATGCGCCTTT
>JBJOON010000022.1:0-16503 GCA_046051235.1 Bacteroidota bacterium | reverse complement strand
CGAGCTAAATATATCCGTGATGGTGGAACCCTAGGAAGAAAAGTAGGAAGCACAAAAGATGATACTAAACTACTTAGCGAACACGCTGACATTGTTAAGTTTCTTCGCCAAGGTCAATCCGTGCGAAACACCATGAAGCTAACAGAAAAGTCAAGCGGAACCGTGCAGAAGGTTAAAAAGCTAATGGTATAAAAAACAAATGAATCGTGCGTTGCACGATCCATTTGCGTTTTTAAAAACATTAAACGAACACCTTAGAACAAAACTCGTAGAACGAGCCAAAATCAATGATTTTTATTATACACTATATAGCTCGTACGGAACTCTCATGAACCAATAGGTACAAATAATTTTACCTAAAAAATATCAGAAAAATTTTAAACGGCTATTCATACCCTACCTTTTTAATAGCTTTTTTACCAATATATACGCCTAGGTAACGAGCGTTATCCTAATTGTTCAATACGCTTTCTAATTTGCTGCAAATTCGGATTCGCTTCGAATGTTCCAATGATTAATCGACCTATTCCTTTTTTGAGTGGCGTATTAAGCGATTTTTTTCCTTTGTGTGTTCCTTCAGGAAAAAGACTGATCCATTGTCCACGATTTAATCGCTTGTAGCATTCTTGGAATATTGCTTCATTGCGATCACGTAAATCTGGGACATTGTCTTTTTCTCGATAGACCGGAAGCATATTCGCTTTACTTAAAAATGCGCTCACAAAACCCGGTTTGAAGACGTCGGAGCGTGTGAGCCAATGCAATTGCTGTGTAATTACGGAGCAGCAAAGAATTGGGTCGAGCAAGGCATTTTGATGATTTCCAACGACAATGGTTGGAATTTCACTACCCTTTAAATTTTCATATCCAACAACACGAAACTTTCTGTGAAAGAGTCTTAACCCAAACACCAAAATGATTCGGAAAATTTCATAAACCCAAGATTTGCGCATAGCGAAAAGAAACGAAGATAACTTTATTTTGCTCTTTCTTGTAATTCAACCATTTTCAAATACGCGCTATCTTTTAGCATAAGTTCTTCGTGGGTTCCAGTTTCCACGATGCGTCCACTTTCAAGAACAATGATTTTTGTTGCATTGCGTATTGTTGAAAGTCGATGTGCAATGACCAGAGACGTTCTATTTTTCATGAGTTCATCTAACGCAAGCTGAACTGCTCTTTCATTCTCTGTATCGAGAGCCGAAGTAGCTTCGTCTAAAATCAATAATTTCGGATCTTTCAATATAGCGCGTGCAATTGCAATACGCTGACGTTGTCCACCTGAAAGTTGAATGCCGCGATCTCCAACAATAGTATCCCAGCCTTCTGTGAATTGCTCAATGAATTCCCAGGCGTTAGCCCGAATAGCCGCAGATTTAATTTCTTCATCCGTTGCCGAAGGCTTACCGTAAGCAATGTTCTCGCGAATACTTCCGCCAAACAACAATACTTCTTGTGGAACATAGGCCATACTTTTTCTAACATCATGAAGTTTCCAATTTGAAGACGATATTCCGTCGAATAAAATAGTTCCTTCGGATGCTTCATAGAAACGAAGTAATAGGCTTGCAATAGTAGATTTCCCCGAGCCGGAAGCGCCGACAAGTGCAACTTGCTCTCCTTCTTTCACCTCGAATGAAACATCTTTCAACACAGCCATTTCCGCTCTGCTTGCATAGTTGAAAGAAACGTTTTTAAACTCGAAGGTACCATTGAACTGCTTGTCTACAACCGTTTCTTCTTCAGGAATTTCCTCAGGATCAATAGATAATATTTCCATTACTGAATCAATGATTCCAAGACTGCGTTGAAGTGATCCCATTTGAGCAGCAAGTCCGCCAATAGACCCAGCCACTAAACCTGTAAGCATTATGAACTGAGGAAGCACTTCCACGGGTAGTTGTCCTGTTTGTTGCAAATGAGCTCCTACACCAATTACGAGACCAAGCGTTCCAAATAAAAAGATGATAATGAATGTGCCGAACATTCCTCTCCAAATGGCACTCTTCATGGCATTCGCGCGGACATCTAAAATGCGTTTATAATAACGAGAAATCTCGTAAGGCTCATTGCTATAGCTTTTCACACTCACCACACCTGTGAATGTTTCATTCAAGACAACACCCGATTCGGCAACTTTGTCTTGTGTCTCTTTGCTTAATTTTTTAATGTAGCGTCCGAAAAAAACCATTACTACGATAATCACTGGAAGTGTTCCTAACATAACAAGTGTGAGGTAAGGTGAGTAGGAAACTAACCAACCCACACCAACGAGAATAATTACTGATTGACGAAGGAATTCAGCAAGAGTGGTGGTGAGTGTTTCTTGAATGGCGGTAATGTCTGAGGTGATTCTACTACTTAAATCACCCACTCTCCTCTCATTATAAAACTGAATGGGCATGCGTATGATTCGAGAATAGGTGTCTTTGCGAAGAGCTAGCATTGCATTTTCTGAAACATATGAGAAAAGGTACACCCTGAAAAATGAAAAAACGCCCTGAATGATTAGCAACCCGACTAAAGCTACAAGAGTTTTAGAGGTCATTCCTTCATCTTCCCATTGAATAGCCGTAATGATAGAGTGAGTAATTGCTCCGCCAGGCAGCGCGGCTTGTGCGTTTGGAGTTAATAAAAATCCGAGTAATGCTGTAATAACAATTACTAACAGACCCGAAATTACAAGCAAGAGCATTCCAATAAAAAACGAGAATGCGTAAGGTCGTAAATAACGAAACAATCCCAAGGCGCTTGAAATTGTTGCTTTTGAAATTTTCTTTTTTGCAGGAGTTTCGCTTTCTTTCACCGTAAATTCTTTCGGCGAATTTACTTCGCTTTTTGTGATTGTGATAACTATCTCGAAACGCGGACCTTACTTATTTCTTTTCGAATGCGGTCTTGCATGATTTTGTTATAGTCTAAATTCCAAGAGATGTTGTCCTTTCTGCGCAGAACTTTTGCTTTTGCTACAGGCATTTCGTTCAAGAAACTAAAATCACAAGCCGTGTTTTCTTTGAATAGAGAGATATCAATTGTTAACATCAATCGAATTGCATTTTCTTCACGCTTGATTGACTTGGTCTCCAATTCTACCGTTTTCGTGACATACCCTTCCTGAACATATTTAATGTTGTAATTCTCTTTGTATGGAGCTTCCATTCGGTATTTACCTCTGTGGGCAGACTTTATTTCGGATACTAATTTATTATCAGACCAAATTTGAATGGAAACCTTATCCAGTGGTTTTTCTGTACTGTCCGAAAGGAAGAGCTCAGTGACTTTCCCTTGAAGGATAATTTTTGATTTACCGAATGTTTGAGCTGAAGCAGAGAAACTTAAGACAATGAAAAGTGGGAGAATTAGTAAATTTTTCATAGAGGAATAATACGTCAAAGAAAGACCAAAAGTTGCAGAGCGCGAAAAAAAAAACAAAAAAGATGTAGGTACATTAAATGTAGGTACATATATTTGCATCGTGAAATCAATCGGAGAAGAAATACAACAGTCAGAATTCAGTGATGTCTACCAGAAGCTTGGTATTAACATACTTTTTACTGCTGCTTGGTTTGGTGAAATGAATCGAACTGCTCTGAAGGATTATGATATTTCGCTGCCTCAATACAATGTTTTGCGCATTTTACGAGGGCAGAAGGGTCAAGCAATTTCAGTTGCAGGTTTGTGTGAAAGAATGATTGATAAAAGTAGCAATGCTTCTAGAATAGTGGATAAGTTAGAAACGAGAAAACTAGTTTCAAGAAGAGTATGTGACAAAGACAGAAGGCAAGTGGATGTTGTTATCACTGAAAAAGGTACCGAACTTTTAAAAGATTTGGATAAAAAAGTCCCTACCTTCAAAACAATTATGTCAAAGCAATTGTCTTTACAGGACGCAGAGGCTTTGAATTTTGCATTGGATCAAATAAGAAATCAAAAATAAGTTTAACAATAAAAATCAGAAAAATGAAAAAAGTAGTTTTAGCATTAGTATTAGCAGTCGCATCATTAGCGGGAGTTCAAGCACAGTTGGCAGATGGTAAATACATCTTAGACTTCAACAAGAGTTCAATTGTATGGAGTGCAAAGAAAGTTACAGGTAACGGACATACAGGAACTGTGCGTGTTTCTAGTGGTGTTGTATATGTAAAAGGAAGCGCGGGTATTACAGGAAAAGTGAAGATCGATATGAACGCAATGGCAGTCACTGATATTTCAGATGCAGGTACCAACGCGAACTTCTTGAACCACTTGAAGAGCCCAGATTTCTTCAACACAGTGGCGTTCCCAGATGCAATGTTTGAAGTAACAAGTGTTCAAGTTGCGAAAGGAAACAACGGAACAACGCATAATGTTAGTGGTAACATGACTATCAAAGGAATTACCAAGGCTCTTTCATTCCCTGCGAAAATCACGGGAGGTGGAAATCAAATTTTTGTTGAAGGAAGTGTTGCTGTAGACCGCTCACAATTCGACGTGAAGTACGGTTCAACTGCGTTCTTCGATAATTTAGGAGATAAAGCAATTGACAACATCTTCACTTTAAATGTGAAGTTGGTAGGTGACTTGAAGAAGTAATGTAATTGTAGTTAAAAATCGGAAAAGGTCGTCATTCAGTGACGGCCTTTTTTGTTTTGTACTTATCATAAAGGAAATATTTCAAGTCAACAGAGAAATAACTTCCCGAAAGACTTAACCACAAGCGATCTGAACCTGAAGGAGATTCAACAACAGCTTGTGTTCCGGCAATTCTTCCAAAAGGCCTGTGGAATGAAGCGCCGAAGTAATAATATCCTTGCTTTTCCGTACGATATTCAAATCCTAAATTCGATTGGGCTGCTAGCGCACTCCAACGTATTCGAAAAGTTTTCTGACTAAAGTCGTAGTACGTTGAATCTACTCTTTCAGAACTGAATGTTTCTGTTTCACTTGGGAAAAAATCGAATGAAATACCTGCACTTGCATTCATGTACCACGACTTTCCAAGCCGGACATATATCAGCGCTTGAATAGGAATTTCATAAGCGATGAAAGTCATGTTCTGTTTCGAACTTACTTGAACACTGTCGTTCAAATCGAAATTGAGCGAATAACTCCTTTTAACGTAATTTAAACCTGTTTCTAAATTCCAGAATTTCCCAATGGGTTTGCGAATGATAGAACCGAAACTAATTCCAACATTCGACGTGGCAGTATAAGTGAAGTTGGGCAGACTCGACGTTTCATTATCTGTATTCAAGTATGCATTGGGGACTATAGGTCTCAATTGAAATCCGAATATAAATTCATTGGCGCTCGACTTTTGTCCGAATAAATTTCCGGATAGAAAAATCAAAATGAGCGTATAAACTATTTTTTTGTTGAATTCCATTCTGTGACGTATTCAAGCGGTTTGCGATGGTTGCTTGGCCATTCGCCTTCCACGTATCCCAAATAAACGAGCCCCATGCAACGTTGTTGCGCAGGTAGATTCAATGTTTCATTGAATTTTTCAGTTCTAGTAAATCCAGGTGTTGCCCAAAAGCTCCCGATACCATAAGCCGTTGCGGTGAGCATGATATTTTGAATTGCGCAGGCAACCGCGTATTCTTCTTCGTGTAACGCGGCTTTCTCGGATGCTTCAACGCAAACCGCAATTACCGCTGTTGTGTTATTCAATCGGGAAGCGATGCGTTCTCTTTTTACGGGTTGATCTTCCGGCATTAACAAAGGAAGATTTTCACGCAAAATGTCCATTCCCTCTTCCAGATAAACATGAAAACGCCAAGGTTGCGTAAGCTTATGATTTGGAGCCCACACGGCGTTTTGAAGCATCTTTTCAATCTGCTCTTTATGCACTTTTCGTGCAGTATAATGCTCCGGTGTAATGGTTCTTCGACTTTGTATTAGTCCGCTTATTTCGCTTAGATTGAATTTCATGTCTTGTTATGAATCGTGTTCCGCTATTTTTGTTCAAACTTAATCATGAAAACAATACTCATAACAGGAGCAGGCAGCGGAATTGGTGCCGCAGCGGCACATTCTCTTGCAGAAGAAGGAAACAACCGCCTAATTTTAGTGGGAAGGAACGAACAAAAACTGAATGAAGTATTAGCAGGATTAATGCATTCAGAGAATCACTGCATGCTTGCCGCCGATGTGCGAAATGCGGAAGCATTTCGCGAAGGACTCAAAAATATTTTAGGCGACGGCAGTCTAGAATGCGTTTTCGCGAACGCAGGTATCGGCGGAGAAAACACCTACGGCGCAGATGATCGTTGGGACGAAATTATTTCAATCAACCTTACCGGAACATACGCCACCATCATGGAATGCCTGCCATACCTCAGAAAATCAATGGCCACCTACAAACACGTTCTACTCACAAGCTCTATCCTGGCGCGTTTCGGTGTGCCGAATCACAGCGCGTACATCGCTTCAAAAACAGCAGTGCTTGGACTTACGCGCGCATGGGCCGTTGAATGGGCACGAGAACAAATCTTGGTCAACGCCCTTACACCCGGATGGGTAGAAACGCAAATGTCGAAAGACAGCATTCAACGTCATGCAGATCGAAATCAATCGACCTATGATTCTGCCTACCAAGAACAAATGAACTACGTACCCACCGGAAGAATGGCGCAACCCCAAGAAGTAGGAAATTTTGTTGCATTTCTTTTTTCAGGAAAACAAAATTCAATAACCGGACAAGCACTCGACATTAACAACGGAGCATACATGCAATGAAGAAAAATATTCTACTCCTTTTTGTTGGCTTAATTCTTTTCGGAGAAAGCAAAGCTCAATTCACCAAGCAAGATTCTGTAGTTGTTAAAGCATTGTTCTCAGAGGCTTTATCGACGGCACAAGCATACAACGACTTGTACTACTTGTGTAAGAAAATCGGACATCGCATTGCGGGATCAGAAGCTGCTGACAAGGCCATTCTTTGGGGAGATTCAGTCATGAAATCGATTTCTGCAGACAATGTTTTCCTTATGCCTGTGAAGGTTCCAAAATGGAAGCGCGGGAAGAAAGAGTATGCTGCAATCTATGTGGGTAAGAAGAAAACCGAAATCCCCTTGCGCGCATTGGGTGGTTCTGTTGGAACAAATGGAACTTTAAAAGCAGAGGTTGTTGAAGTGAAAGATTTCGAAGATCTGAAAGCGAAAGGCGATCAAGTAAAAGGAAAAATTGTATTCATCAACAAAGCCTTTGACCCTGCTATCATCAACACAGGCTCTGCCTACGGAAACACTTCTCCAATCAGAACCAACGGTGCTTCAGAAGCTGCGAAATACGGAGCAGTTGGATGCATCATTCGTTCATTGACCTCGGCCGACGATAAGTTTCCTCACACCGGAGCTATGCGCTACAAGGACGATGTGACAAAGATTCCAGCAGCTGCATTGAGCAGCCTCGATGCACACTTCCTGCACGAAGCACTTCAATCAAATAAAAAAATCCTCTTTGAAATGCGCATGGAATGCGAGCGTTTCGATAGTGTGATGCAATCGAACGTAATCGGAGAAATCAAGGGAAGTGTTTATCCGGAAAAAATAATTGTCGTTGGCGGACACCTCGATTCTTGGGATGTGGGTGAAGGCGCACACGACGATGGAACCGGCATTGTGCAGAGCATAGAGGTGTTGCGCATTATGAAGGCAACAGGATACAAACCAGCTTGTACTATTCGTGCGGTGCTATACATAAACGAAGAGTTCGGTAACGACGGTGGAGAGACCTACGCGAAAGTTGCGAAAGAAAAGGGATGGGAACACGTGGCTGCCATTGAAAGCGACGGTGGTGGATTCACACCGAAAGGTTTTAGTTGCGATGCGCAAGATAGTCAAGTGGAATGGGCGAAATCGTTGATGCCTTTCTTCGAACCATACAACTTATATTCCTTCAAAAGAGGGTGGAGTGGAGTAGACATTGGCCCGTTGAAAAACGGAAGCACCATGCTCTTCGCGTTAATGGTAGACGGACAGCGTTACTTCGATTTTCACCACACAGACAACGATCGTTTCGAAAACGTAAACAAACGCGAATTGGAATTGGGCGCAGCGTCCATGGCTTCGCTTGTTTATTTTATTGATCAGAAAGCTCAGAAAGAAACACCCCAGAAATAATTATCTGCCATACATGTCTTTGTGCCAAGTATTCGCGAACGGCTTCCATTTAGAAGTGGTCCAATCACCTACTGTTGCAACGGTTGTATCAAGAACAAGTGTTTCGTCGGTCAATCTATTCGCTTTGCGAAGCGCCCAGAACTGTGCAATTCCTTCCGTTTGAATTTCATTGTTTTCTTGGAATAGCACGGTTAATCGATCGAACAAATTCACGCCAAGCGCCTCGCCAATTCGAAGCACTTCTCTGTTCAATTTATCTATGCTGCAACCGGAAGCGAGCATAATATTTTCATCAGCCGCAACAACTAGAATGCGGTTCATTTCAATCCATGCTTGTCCAGCCATAGCCCTTCCATGATTGTTCCATCCTTCAAGAAATAGTTTCAATTCAGATTCAATGAATGTGCATTGTTCTGAAGAAAGTAATTTGTTTGAAGTGAAGACCCAAAGTCTAGCATGAGGAGCAAGTTGAATTTCCATAATTAGAAAGAGCGATTAAACAATTTTTTTGCAGGAATGAAAATGAGCACAAGTACAGGCGATTGCAGAATACCCATTATTCCACGAACTGTCGGATATACGGCTTCATTCTGATGGGTGATCTTCCCGAGAATGAACGCCAATACAGCGAGAATCAGACAGACCCCTTCCACCAATAAAAACAATTGAATTTCTTTTTTATTGAATTGGAGAAAGTACAGCGCGAGAATATTTAGCAAGGTAAATGAAGCAATGGAAGTGAAGGTGATGACCCACTTCAATTTAGAAAGTTCCCCTTGATTGAAAGAATAGAGTACCTCAATGGTTTCGTGACTGTAGTAATAATCGAAATTCGATTTGCTTTTTTCGGCAGCGAGCAAATCAATTTTTGTTTCAGTGTTCTGGTTGAAGAATCCGGGGATTTGTGCGCCTTTTTCAAGAATGAAATTTACGTTCACCTTGGCTTGTTCTTGGTAGAAGCCCATGGCGATCATTACGACGGCTATCGCAACAAGTATGAACTTATTTTTCTTCAGAATTGCCATTTACAGGGACATACAACTTCGACCACCACCACCAGAACGCAAACACAACGGCGTATACTAGAGCGGTAAATGTATAATCGTGATTGAAGGCAAGGTATTCTTCATTCCAATATACGATGAAGGCAAGTGCTGTGATTCGCAAAACGTTCATGAACTGAATCACAAACAGTCCAAGAGGTATGAACCAAAGTCTATTTTTATTTTCTCCCGGGTAAGCTAATACAAAGATGGTAAAGAGCGCCATGAGAATCATACCATCGCAAGGAGCACCCACAGTCACACCGGCGGTTCCCTCGATAGCAATGTGATTTCGAAAGAGTCCGTCGTTGAAAGTGTGAATGTTAAAATTCAGAAGTCTAATCAGGACCTCAGCAGATTTCACGAGTAAATCGATGAGCTCTTCATCAATATTGGTGAATGGAAGTATGAAAAATTCGTAAAGAAAGTACCAACCAAAATACAGAATAATGCCAAATACAAAAAATCGAGTAAGTGGACTATTCACAATTTCTTATGAAGCTTTTTTCTTTTTCAAATCAAAAGCCTTTTTTCCACCCAAAGCTGCGCCTGCAGCAATTAGAAGGCTTACACCACCATCAATAGGACATACGGTTCCAAAGGGACCTCCGCAAGGTGGAGCTCCTCCGCTTGGGGGAGTTGGCGGTGCTTGGCAATTTCCTATCAACGGAATAGAAAATAGGAATATCGAGAAAATAACAATTCGTTTTAATCTACTCATAGAGCAAATATAGCAGACTTTAGATAATTCAATCAGTATCTTAACGAAAATATTTAATATTGGAACACTTCCTTTATATTTGTCGTTCTCTAGAGAACCCATGGCAGATACTAAATCGAATTTTTTAGACGCGGATGATTTAAGGCCAATATTAAGGTTCTTAAACAAAAGTTGGTTTTGGATAGTTGGCTGTGCATTAGTAGCCTTTGTAAGCGCATATTTTTACACGCACAGATTGCCAAGTATTTATGCAGCTAAAACAGAGATTTTGCTCCGTTCTTCTGAGACCTATGACTACCAGAAGAGCATGTATAATGAATTGGGTTACATTTCGCTCATGCAAGATGTGACTAATCAGAAACGAATTATAGCATCTTATGACATAGTGGAGCGAAGTCTAGAAAAGCTCGATTATACAATCTCTTATTATCTGGTTGGAAGGGTAAAAACCCTTCAAGTAGATGAGTTTGATGCCATAAAGATAAAATGCGATTGGAAAAAAATGTCTTCTGGCATGTATAACGTCCCAATCAATATAAAGGTTCTAGACATCGGACACTTTGAGTTGAGTTACGAATATTCGGGAAAACTCACATCAGCAACTTATGAGTTCGGAAAAGAATACATTGAGCAGTTATTTACTATTCAAATTGACTTGGCTCCGCATGTAGACGAATCCAGGCTTTCTACGGTAACAGATCAGAGTTTCCAAATTCGCGTCCGTCCGCTGAAGCAACTTGTAGAGAAATACATGAATGCTCTAACAATTGAAAATGTGGAGTATACAAGTATCCTCACAGTTACTTGCAAAGATGAATTACCAGCGAGAGCAAAAACATTCTTAGATACATTGGGTAAGGTGTATATCGATTATACTCTTTACAATGAAATCGCGATTAATGAAAATACTCAGGCTTACATTGATATTCAGATTAACAAAATCGTGAAGATTATCGATTCGTTAGAGTTGGCTATGGAGACGTTCAAAGATGCTCGGGATATTCTAGACTTGAGCAAAGAGCAAGATGCAGCTTTTGAGGCTTTGACAAATTCGGATATTTCCCTTCGAGAATTAGAATTGAGAAGAGAGTCAATTCAAGGGTTGGAAAATTTTTTACTCAAGGAACCAGACCGTGCTGTAATTCCTCCAATGAATTATCTGCGTGAAGAAGATGCAACTTTGACTGAGTTAGTCAAAGATCTTTTTCAATTAAAGCAAAAAAGAAGTTCTTTGCTTGTTGATGTAAAAGCTCCTGATAAACGCGTTCAAAGAGTAGACTCTACTTTGCAAACCATTCGAAACAGTATTTTCAAATATACACGAGATACCAAGGTAGCCATTGATCAGGGCATAGTTGACCTCAAAAATCAAATGAAAGATCTAGAAGCTGAATTAGCGAATATTCCCAAAAGTGAAAGAGATTTGATGTCAATTGAGCGCAAGCTGAAAGTAAATGAAGAACTATATACTTTTTTGCTTGAAAAAAAGGCTAATACTGTAATTGCGCGTGCGGCAATTATTCCTCAAACAAGTGTCATTGAGGCAGCAAGAAATTTGGGAGTGGTTGGCCCAGATCGTCAGAGTATTATATATTTATGGATCGGAGTTGGAATATTAATCTCATTGATTATTGGTTTAATTCGCATGTTGTTCTTTGAACACATTGAACATCTTAGAGAATTGAAGCAATTGACTAAACTTCCTGTTATTAGTGGTGTTCCTCATTACGAAGAGATCGAAGCAGAACCGATTGCGATTCATTCAAATCCTAGAGGAAATGTTAGTGAAGCATTTAGAACACTACGAACCAATTTACAATATTTACTTCCAGATAACAATCACAGTTTAATATTGATATCTTCATTACACCCAGGAGAAGGTAAGACATTTGTTTCTACGAATTTGGCAGCTGTATTAGCAAAAGCCTCAAAGAAGGTATTACTTCTTGATTTTGACTTGCACAAACCTAAAGTTCACAAAATGTTCGGTACCCCAAACAGTTTAGGTCTTAGCACATACTTAATCGGAAAGGCAAGTTTTGAAGAAGTGGTAATTAATTCAGATATTGAGAACCTAGACATTGTGCTTGCGGGTCCGGTCCCTCCGAATGCCTCGGAGTTAATATTGAATTCGAGGGTAGATGATTTACTTTCGGAAGTGCTGAAAAAGTATGATTTTGTAATTATTGATACCCCGCCAATCATGCTTATTACGGACAGTCTCGTTTTACTTTCTAAAGTAGATCGTGGAATACTTGTCATGAATACCTTGAAAGCTACGAAACAAGGAGTTAACTATCTAGAGGATATCTTAGCCCAAAATAGTCTAACAAATACGAGTATCTTGTTGAATAATATCAAACAGAAACGTTGGAAATATTACTACAGTAAATATGCTTATCGTTATGGATACGGTTATGGATACGGATATGGATACGGATATGGATACGGATATGGTTATGGCTATGGTGGCTACGGAGCCGATTCTGATGAAAAAAAGAAGAAAGGCAAATCATAGAATTGGTAATGGTTTCTCTTATAATAACTACCTATAATTACGCTCGATATATAGAGAGAGCCATTAGAAGTGCACTGGACCAGTCATTATCGAGGTCTGATTTTGAGATAATCGTAATTAATGATGCTTCAATTGATGCTACTTCGCAAGTCTTGGAAAACTATGCAGATGTCTCGCGAGTATTTAATCTGCCAGAGAATATTGGATTAAGTGCAGCCAGAAATTTTGGAATTAGAAAGGCCCGTGGACAGTTCGTCACATTTTTAGATGCAGATGATTATATACACGCTGAAACATTGCGTATTCAAAATATTTTTTTAAGTGAGAACAGCTCAATAGATGCTGTAGCCGTAGATTATTTTTTAGTTGATGAGCGAGGAAAGCACTTGTTTCACGAGTGCTCTAAAAAAAAGCCAATAGCATGTGGTATAATGTTTCGAAAAGATTACCTTTTCAATGTTGGTTTGTACGATGAGTCGTTTCATGCACGAGAGGAGGAGGATTTAAGAATACGTTGGACAAAAGCGGGGTATGAGATATATCATATTCCATTACCTCTTTATCGATACAGAATGCATGAGAATAATCTCACCAAGAATAATCGGAAAATGACAGACTCTCAGTTGAAATTAAATCAGAAGCACAACAAATGATTAAATTTTTAGAGGGAACTCAAGTCTATTTGCGGCCGCTAACTATTGAAGATGCTAGTGATATTTATTTGAAATGGCTGAATGATGCAGATGTAACGCGTGGGCTGGCTTCCGGTTATTTTCCCACCACGCAACAAGAACTTATTAATTATGTAAACGGTGCCCTTAGCGATCTGAACACAATTTTCTTTGCATTGTGCGAAAAAGAAAGCAATCTTCATATCGGTAATGTGAAAGTAGATCGCATAGATTGGGTAGCGCAAACCTGTGAGATCGGTTTAATCATTGGTGAATCATCTTCACGCGGAAGAGGTTTAGGATTTGAAACCATGAATCTCGTGATTCGATACATTTTCGAAGAGTTAAATTTGAGGAAAATAACCTTGGCTGTTTTTGAAAACAATTCGGGTGCTTTGAAATTATATGAAAAAATAGGCTTTCAAGTGGAAGGAAGATTTGTGAAGCATGTTTTTAAAGAAGGTCGATTGTGGGATAAGATTTATCTTTCATTATTCAATCCGAAGAAATAATGAATCTAGCGCTGCTGCAAGCCCGCATGGGTTCTACCCGATTGCCGGGAAAAGTCCTAAAAGAGTTGAACGGTATTCCTGTCATTCAGACCTTAATCAATCGCGTTTCACAGTCGAAGTATATCGATAAATTAGCCGTTGTTACTTCAACCAATTCGGAAGACGATGCGTTGGAGAAATACTGCAATGAAAATAATATTTTAGTCTTTCGCGGTTCAGATTGGGATGTACTTCATCGCTTCTTTTCTGCCGCGAAATTTTTTGAAGCGAAGGAAGGTGACAACATCATCCGCTTGACCAGCGATTGCCCTACGCATCACTACAGCACCGTTGATTGGGTGTATGAGCAATTCGTGAAATTCGGAGTCGATCTGTTTTCGAACAGCAACGAAGAACCAAGTTTTTTGGAAGACGGGTTCGATGTTGAAGTGTTGAGGTTTTCTGTTTTGGAATACGCATTTCAAAATGCGAAACTGCACAGTGAACGCGAGCATGTCATTCCCTATGTAAAAAATTCAAAAAAATTCACCTTGGGATTTCGAAAGATGAACGACAACTGTAACTTCAAATTATCTGTCGACACACCTTCAGATTTTGCTTTTGTTGAAGCTCTTTTTGCCGAATTTGGAACATGTGATTTCAACATAAACGATGTTGTACATTTGTTAGACACCAAACCTGAATTACTAAAGCTAAATGAAGAAAGCTTTATTAACGAGGGTTACGCAAAATCATTAAGAGAAGATAAAATTGTGAAATGAAAACCATAACACTTCCACATATAACTAATTTCGCTAAGAGTAATGAGTATAGAAAAAAGATTCACAATTTAATTCCAGGTGGAGCTCATACGTATTCAAAAGGCGATGACCAATTCCCGATTAAATCCCCTGCTGCAATTACTCATGGAAAAGGAGCCTATTGTTGGGATCTAGATGGGAATAAATATTTAGACACACTTATGGGTTTGGGTTCAGTTTCATTGGGTCACGCCTACGAGCCTATTCTCCAAGTTGTGAGAGAGCAATTAGATAAAGGGGTTAATTTTAGTCGTCCGAGTGTAATTGAGATGGAAATAGCAGAGAAATTTCTTTCTTTAGTTCCACAACACGATATGATAAAATTTGCCAAAAATGGTTCGGTTGTTACAACAGCTGCGGTTAAGCTCTCTCGAGCTTACACTGGAAGAAATTTAATAGCCCGTCCGGCAGAACATCCTTTCTACAGTTACGACGATTGGTTTATTGGTTCAACGACATGCGATTTCGGAATCCCAAGAGAAATCAAGCAACTCACAGTTACCTACAAGCAGGATTCAATTGAAGATTTAGAAAGATTATTTAATGAGTTCCCCGGACAAATAGCTTGTGTTATTTCCGAACCTGAGAAGTGGAATGTGTTAGAGCCTGACTTCTACAAGAAAGCCATTGATCTCGCACATGCGCATGGTGCCTTGTGGATCATGGATGAAATGATTACGGGATTCAAATCTGATTTTCCAGGTTCAATTAAAAAATTCAATGCTGAACCCGACTTCTGCACGTGGGGAAAAGGTATTGCAAACGGATTTTCTTTCTGTGCTTTAACAGGAAAAAAAGAAATCATGGAATATGGTGGTATCCGGAGAAAAGGTAACCCCAAGTTGTTTTTGGTAAGTACAACCCATGGGGGAGAGACTCATGGAATTGCCGCAGCTTTGGCAACAATTAGTGTTTATGAGAACAATCGAGTTATACAGCACAATCATGCCATTGGAGATTATTTCATAAATGGGGTGAAAGAAATTTTAAGTCGAAGAAAATTGGAAGATTATTTCGAAATGACTGGTTTTAACTGGTATTTAGGTTTAGTTGTTAAAAATCAGAGGAAGGAATCGTGCATGCATTTCAGAACTCTGTTCATGCAAGAAATGATTCAACGTGGAGTTCTCTATCAAGGAGTTCTTTCCCCATCTTTTTCGCACACTCAAAATGATATCGATTTTATGCTTGCTGCTTTTGATGAGAGTTGTGAAGTATTCGAAAAAGCATTGGAAGATGGTTATAAGAAATTTTTGGTAGGAGAGGAAATAAAGCCAGTATTTCGAAAAATCATCTGAAAAAATGGAGCAAATTCGTACAACTGACCCCAAACTGATCGATTTTAGAAAAAAATTCGATTTAACGAATAAAGTTATTGTTATCACAGGTGCTTGTGGATTGGTAGGAAGAGCCTTCTGCGAGGCCGTAGCGCAATTCGGAGGAATTGTTGTGGCGGCAGATATTGAATTGGCTAATCCCGCTCAATTTGCAGATGAATTGGCTGCACGAAACAATTCAAAAGCATTGGGATTTGTTCTCGATGTTGCCAATAGATCTTCGGTTGAAGCATTAAAAGAAAAAGTACTTTCTTCATTTGGAAGAATAGACGGATTGGTGAATGCGCACCAGAATAAAACGCATTTGAAATTTGAACCGTTCGAAAGTGTTTCCGATGAAAATTGGGATACTGTTGTTGATGTGAATTTGAAAGGCACGTTTTTAATGTGTCAAATTATCGGCTGCCATATGGCAGAGAACGGTGGCGGAAGCGTTGTAAATATCCCTTCGACCTACAGCGTTGTTGCACCGAATCAGAATTTATACAAGGGAACTTCCTTGGGTTGTCCCGCCGCCTATAGCGCCTCGAAAGGCGGTATTGACGCACTTTCCAGATACTTGGCTTCGTATTGGGCTACCAAGAAAGTGCGTGTAAACATGATTACTCCACACGGCGTGTGGAACAATCATGAAGTGCAATTCGAAGAAAATTTCGCGCGCTTCTCTCCAATGGAAAGATTGAGTTACAATCACGAAGTGGCAAGCGCGCTCATCTATTTACTCAGCGATGCTTCCTCGTATGTTACCGGAGATAACATGAAGGTTGAAGGCGGTTGGACCGTTTGGTGATATGCA